>JALYZL010000440.1 GCA_030948875.1 Actinomycetota bacterium | reverse complement strand
GACCGAGCACGGCGGCTCGTCCGTGGCGCTCGAGCGAGCGCGCGCTCGCGGCCAGGTCGGAGCGCGCGGCGCGGCAGTCAATCCGCACCGCGGCCTCGGCGGCATGCGTGGGCGTCGAGCAGGAGACGGCGGCGATATCGTCGATCAGGGTGCGGTCGGTGTGATGTCCGACGGAAGCGATCACCGGGGTGCCGAGGAGGGCGACGGTTCGGCACAGCGTCTCGTCACAGAACGCGAGCAGGTCGGCCAGCGACCCGCCGCCGCGCGCGACGATCACCACCTCGACCTCTTCGAGCGCGGAGAGCTCCCGCAGCGTCGCGGCGATCCGGGGCGCGGCGTGGCGGTCCTGGACGGGGACGAAGGCCCACACCAGGCGCCCCGCCCATCCGCGCCGCCGCAGCCCCGCGACCACGTCGTCGCGCGCCTTGCCCTGCTCCCCCGTGACGACGCCGATCGTACGGGGTAGGAGCGGACGCGGCAGACGCTTCTGAGGCTCGAACAGGCCCTCGGCGTCGAACTGCCGGCGCAGGCGCTGGAGTGCCGCGAGCAGATCGCCCTCGCCCGCGATCCGAAGCTCGCTCACCGAGAAGGAGAACGACGGCGAGGAGGCCGAGCTCCCGGGGTAGTAGTCGCAGCCGCCGCCCACGACCACTCGCATCCCGTCCGTCAAGGTCAGGCCCAGGGAATCGAAGTCGTTACGCCACATCGAGCAGGGCACCGCCCCGCGGGCGTCTCGGAGCTCGAAGTAGACCCGCGCGCGGCTGCCCCTGAACCCCCACACCTCCCCGACGAGCTGAACGCGAGCGAACTCCTGCAGGCGTCGCTTGAGCCGCGCCGCGTACTGGCCGACCGGATACGGGCCGGGCAGTGTGGAGGTCGCTTCAGATGCGAGGAAGGCGGTCTCGAAGTCGGTCATCGTCTCGCTTCGAGGCTATCTGACGCGGCGGGCGACTTTGGCGCGGCGCTAGCCCCTCACGCGACCTTGACCGCTTTCCACACCTCTTCGCAGGGCCAGCGTTGCGCCCACTCGAGGGTGAGGGGATAGGTGGTCGTGGCGCCGTCGGGCGGGCGCACCTCGATCCGCTCCTGGACGGCGAAACCGGACTTGTGCAGGAGGGAGACCATCTCGTACCGGCTGCTGCGTCCCTCCGCCCACTCCGGCACCCATTCGTCCCAGGCGGCACGGTTGCGGACTACGTAGTCGGGCGGCTCGGCCACGCCGGCAGCGTACTAACGCTGGTAGCGTTGCCGTTGTGATCATCTCGACGATGAATGATCTGCCCGGCTACCGGATCGAGGAGGTCTTCGGCGAGGTGTTCGGCCTCACCGTGCGCTCGCGCAACCTCGGCTCCCAGATCGGTGCGGGCTTCAAGTCGCTCGTTGGCGGTGAGCTCAAGGGCATGACGAAGATGCTCGCCGAAGGCCGCCAGCACGCCACCGAACGGCTCGTTCAGGAGGCGGAAGCCAAGGGTGCCAACGCCGTCATCGCCTTCCGCTTCGATACCTCCGAGCTCGGTTCGACGTGGACGGAGATCTGCGCCTATGGCACCGCGGTCCTCGTGAAGAAGCAGCTCTGAGGGGTCGAGTCCGCGTGCTAGCCGGCGCGCGCGAGTGTGAAGGAGACCTGCACCCCGAGGGGGACGAAGCCCATACGCGCATAGAGCTCCTTGGGCCAGTCGTCGAAGTCGGCGGGGATGACGATCGGATCGCACCCTTCGGCCCGGGCGAGGTCGATGGCGGCCGCCACCGCCGCTCGGGCGAGGCCGCGCCGTCGCTGGGCCCGAAGCGTGCCCACGTTGTCGACGAGGGCGGTCCCGCCGCCTCCGTGCTCGAGGAAGAGCGTGCACGCCGAAGCGAGCGCGCCATTGTGGCCGGCGGCGAAGCCGCGAGCGCAGGTGGCGTCGCGGAGCACGTCCATGGCCGCCACCAGCCGCGGCGCGAAGGCGGGGCCGGCGCCGAGTGGTGGGTCCTCCTTGGCCAGGCGCAACTCGAGCGCGCGCAGCGTCGCCACGTCGATCTCGCGCGCGACGCCGGAGCGGGCAGGACGGTTGGGTTCCTCGCGCAGCGCCATGAACAGGGTGCGCTGCATCGACCATCCCGCCCGCGTGAAATGCGCGGCCACGGCCTCGGCCGCGGCGGCGTCGTCGAGCACGACATGGCGATGGCGGAGATGACCGAGCCAGCGCTCGGCCAGGCCGACGATGCCCTCAGCGTCGAGGCCGCGCGGAAGCGGCGCGTCGAGCGTCACCGAGTTCAGGTGGTAGACGTCTCGCAGGTCGTCGTGGAGGATCACCACCCCCTCCGCGAGGACGACGGTCCGGCGCGCACCCCGGGTTCGCAGCGACCGGTCGAAGGCCAGCGCGGTCGCGAGCGTCTCCACGCGCTCTAGCGTACGAGGTCGCTCGGCGATGACTACCAGCGACCGGGCCTTCCCTATCCACTCCTCCCGCGCGGCGTTCTTGGTCGCCCCGTGGGGCGCGTAGAGGCGGGGCGGCGGAATGGGCGCGCGCGGCGGGATGGGCGCGAAGTGATGTCCATCGGTCGCGCGGGCCGCTACCAAACGACAGCAGTTCGCGGGCGACGGCGTCTCGGGGCTGAACTGATGTCGATCAGACCCGAGGGGTGCGACCAAACGACAGCAGCTCGCCTCCGACCCGTCGCTTCCGCCCGCCCGCGACTCGTCCGCCCCCGCCCCTCGCTCTCCCACACCCGACAACACGAACCCGATCGCCGCGCCGGCAGCATCCACCTCCCCCCAGTTGCGGGCCGCCCGGGCGCGCTCGCGAGCCGAGCAGAGCGCCCGCACCTCGGCAGGGTGCAGGCGCAACTCGACGGTCTTGTAGCGCGCGGTGACGGTTCGGCCGCCGACCGCGTACGTGGTCTCGCCATCGTTGGCATCCAGGTCGAGCTCGAGTTGCTCGGCAAGCAGATCGCTGGCCAGTATCGCATCGGCGCCGGTGTCGATCAGCCCGTCGAGCACGGCTGTGCTCCGATCGCCACGTACTTGCCCTCGTAGCCCGTGAAGTCGGTGCGGAGCGGTTCCACGCATCTAATGCTACCTCCATCGTGGCGGGGTGATGGGCGGGGTCCAACTACGTTTCATATGGACAAGTTCGCTGAGCGGCAACACGTCATAGCCGACCACGATGCCGGCGCTCATGAGGAGCGACCGGCCGCAGCGTTGGCGAGGACGGAGGGATCGACGACCTCGGGCTTGCGCTTGAAGAACGCGGGCATGGTGACCCGTTGGATGAGCATGAGCACGAGTCCCAGGAGCACCGTCGCGATGGCGATGGCGACCGGCGAGCCGATCCCGAGGAACGGCTTGGCGTACCCACCGGTGGGCTTCGAGTAGTCGATCACCGCTTTGATCAGCACCCAGGTGAGTACCAGGGCGCCGAACAGCGGAAGCACGCCGATGAAGAGGAAGTTCTTGGCGCTCCCCAGCAGCTCGCGCCGGTAGAAGATCACGCATGCGAAGCCGGTGAACCCGTAGTAGAAGGCGATGGTTAGCGCCAATGAGGTGAACGCGTCGGGGATCAGGTTCTTGGGGCTCGTGGCTGACAGGAGCACGAAGACGGCCGTCGAGACCAGGCCCATCCAGATCGTCGAGAAACCGGGGCTCAGGAAGCGCGGGTGGACCTTGCCGAACTGCGGCGGGATGGCCTTCATTCGCGCCATCGACAGTGTCGTCCGCGCGGTCGGGAGAATCGTCGTCTGCGTCGACGCGGAGGCGGAGGTGAGCACCGCGATGATGAGCAGCTTGTCGAGCGGAGACCCGAAGACGCCCTTGCCGAGCGGTGCGAACACGTCCTTGGAGTTGCCGATCAGCGATTGAACCCCGCCGAAGGCTTGGGCGGCGGTCGCCACGAGCAGGTAGATCCCCACGAGGACGAACGTCGAGATGACGGCCGCGCGTCCCGGCGCCGTGCTCGAGTCCTCGGTCTCCTCGTTGACGGTGACGCTCGAGTCCCAGCCCCAATAGATGAAGGCGGCGAGGAGAATGCCGCCGTTGAGCGCGCTGATGCTCGCGATGTCAAACGGGTTGAACCACGACGCCTGTGGTTGCACCGAGTGGGCGGGGTGGCTGGTGTAGACCTTGATCAGGGCGACGACCGCGAACGCGACGAGCGTCGAGAACTCCATGCCGAGCAGGAATTGCTGGGTGCGAGCCGAGAGCTCGATGCCGATGTAACAGATGGCGGTCATGACGACGATCCAGGCGATGCCCACGATGGTGACGTCGAGGTTGCTCGGATGGCTGTTCCCAAAGAGCTGGAAGGTGTAATTGCCAGCCACCGAGGCAAGGCTCGGCATCACGAGCACGTCGGCGACGACGATCGCCCACCCGCCTTGCCAACCGAACCATGGTCCCATCGCGCGTGTCATCCACGTGAACGTCGTGCCGCAGTCGGGGTCGGCTCGGTTCATGTAGTAGTAGGCCGCCGCAATCGCTGCCATCGGGAAGAAGGCGATGAGGATGACGGCCGGCGACTGGAGCCCGAGCAGCGGGACCGCCGCGATGAAGCCCAGCGTGGCCGCCATGCTGTAGCCCGGCGCCGTCGACGCCACCCCGATCACGACGTTCGAGAGGAACGTGATCGCATTCTTCTTCAGGCCCTTGTCTTCGACCTGAATGCCGGCAGCCGGCTCGACGAGCGAAGCGCTCTCCACAGTGGTCCCTTCTGCTCTCGTTGTTCGCGCCGGCCTGCGAACTCGTGCGTTGATTCTCGCCGGGGACGGGGCCGAGCGCAACCTCCAAGCGCGCCTGCGCTACCCCTGACCCGACTGCTTGAGGTGCTCGCTCGAGTGCTCGTCCGTCTCAGGGACATTCTGGTTCTTTAGGCCTTGGTCGACCGTGCTCCGTAACTGCGCGGCGAGCGCCTGCAGGTCGGTATCGAGGTCGGCAAACGTCAGGTTCGCGGCCACGTCGGCTTGGGCTTGCTGACGGATCATCGCGATCTGGTGCAGCGTCGCCGATGAGAGTCGGGCGCCCTTCGGCACGTCGACTACGTACTGGTAGGCGTACGCGAACACGCCGCAGCCGTTGCACTGGTAGTTGATCGCCAGCGCGACGTTCTGCGGGGCCTGGACCGTCGCCCCGTCGGCGACCAGCGCGACCTGGAAGGCAACGGCAATCGCCTGGCAACCCGTGCTGCAGTCGTGGGCGTAGGCGTACGCGAAGTTCGAGGGCTGGCCGTTCGTTGCATGTACTGATGCGAGCTGCAGACTGGAGTCGGCCTCCACCGTTGCGTCATGGCAGTTCTCGACGGTGACGTTGTTGAGCGGGTCGCCGGTCGGCTGGGGAATGACGGGGGGTGCCGGGGTGGTGCTCGTGGGTGTCGTGGTAGTGCTCGTGCTCTGGGGAGCGGGGGTCGTTTGCGGGCAAGGGAGCGCTCGTCCGTCACCGGACGCCGCCGGTGCGATGCCAAGCAGGGCGCCGAGGGCAAGCACCGCGATGGGGCCTAGGAGTACTTGGAGCGGGCGCATCAGTCTTCCCTTCTCTTGAATTCGATGTGGTGGCTGAATGCTCACGGGGTCGTGGTCGTGGTCGTGGGGGTCGTGGTCGTGGTTGTGGGGGTGGTCGGAGTCGAGGCGGCGGAAGTCGGCGTCGTGGAAACTGGCTCGGCCGGAGCAGCCGTCGTGGAGGCTGGCGTGGTCGCAACGGGCGTGGTCGAGGCCGGCGTGATGGACCCCGGTTTCGTCGAGCTTGGGTGCCTGCGCGTGGCAACTGCCCGCTGACGGTGCACGGTCAGAGCAGCGGTAGCATCGTGCTGGCGCTGCCCTTCGGTGGGCGCCCCGCCGAGCTGCTGCTGGCGCTCGGCAGTCAGCGACGGGCGGGCAGTGGGCAACGCCTTGAGCTGGCCGACGAAGCCGGCAAGAGTGCCGCGCTCGCCGGGCTGGATCGGTCTGTATTCGCCGTTTGGCCACCAGCTGAAGGCGGCCAGCGCGACCCCGGCGGCACCGGTCAAGGCGAGGGCTGTCTGACGCCCGGGCCGACCGGAGGACCAGGTGCAGGCCCCAGTCGCCGTGCGTCGACCGATTCGTCCGGCGGTATAGACCAGGCCTGCCCCGGGGAGGATCAGGAAGAGCATCTCGATCGCGTCGAGCACGCCGTGAAGAACCTGGCCGTGGCTGAAGTCGGGCCCGAGGGCGTGGAAACGCAGGGCGGCGGAGTCATAGCCGGTTCCGATCAGGCGCGGGAGGTTGATGACCAGGGCCAACACGATCACGAGAAGGAACACGACGACCAGCAACACGTAGCCGCTGACGACGACGCGAACCCACGGCTTGAGCTCGGTCACGCGTTCGTCGGCGGGGCGGCCTGGAATGAAGCTCCTCAGCACCGAACGGATCCGCATGAAGATGTCCGGCACTCCGGTGAGGTCGCTGAGGATGTAGTAGCCGTCGAGGCGCAGGAACGGCAGCGACTGCTGGACGATCGCGAAGTTCTGGAGCACGATCAAGAGCAGGAGCGGCTCGAACGACGTAGCGGCGTAGATGCCGGCGACAATCAGCGCGAAGATCGCGTTGAAGTACATGCCGCCGACGTCAGTGCGCAGGCGCCCCCACTTGCCGAGTCGATAAGCGTCTGTGATATCGGTGTAGAACGCGGGCCAGACGATGTAGATGCCGACGCCCATCACGCCCGGCCTGGCTCCGCCGTAGCGACAGGCGGTCGCGTGTCCGATCTCGTGAAAGGCGGTGGCCAGGATCACGCCGCCGATCAGCATGAGCATCAGCGCCGGCTGGTACAGGGTGTGGCGAAGGCTCTGGCTGACACCGTGCACGAAGAACAGCCATCCGTCGAGCCCAAGCATGCCGACGACGCCGAGCACGAACACCGGCGCCAAGAACAGGGGCCGGAAGATGCTCGTCAGGCCCCGCACCGCCGTATCGGGGATGACCGCGGTGCGAAACTTCAGCGCGAGCAGCGGATCGACTTTGTTCAGCTCGATCGAATCGCCGTCGGCTTGCGCGACGATCCCCAGTGGCCGCAGCTGCTCGTCGATCAGCATCTGCACGTCGGATGCCTCGACCTGTCGTTTGATCGCGTCGCCGAACCGCTGCGCGATGTTCTCGACCGTCGCCTCGCCGTCGATCTGCTCGGCAAGGTGGTAAAGCATCTTGGGTAGCTGCACGACCTGGCCGTCGGCCCGTCGAGCGATGAACGGCGCCTGCTTGAATCCTGAATCCTCGAACTCTCCGATCAGCTCGACGCCGTCAGCCAACCGAGGGGGTGCCTCGGCGTCAGTGGGCTCGGTCAGCTTGGGCACGGGCTCGTGCGGCTCGGTCGCGGCCTCGTGCAGCTCCGTCGGCGGGCTCGCCAACGCGTCGGCCGCAGCCGCGGGTGTGCTCACTTGAATGTCTTCGGTCATGGCGATCCAGTCAGGCGAGCTGAGGAGCGGCCGCCCCCGGCCGCTCCTCGCGGTCCCCGTCTCGTTAGCTCGCCTGGTTGATCGGTGCGGTCTGCGTGGCCTGAGCGAACGCAGTTGAGTTGTCCGAGAGCGCGTTCAACGCCACCGCCGCGTTGACCGGCGCTGCGATGTTGGCGTTGATGAGCGACATCGCGGCGCGCTCGGGCAGTTCCTCGCCCGCCATCTCGTTGAGCTCCTCGCGGCTGAGCGGGCGGTATTCCTGGGGGGTGCTTTCTGCCATTGCTGGCCTCCTCTAGTTGTGCTGGGTGATCGGGGCGGTCTGGGTGGCGTCGGCCACCGCGGTCGAGCCATCCGAGGCGACGTTCAACGCCGCCGCGAGATTGATCGGCGCTGCGACGTTGGCGTTGATCAGCGACATTGCGGCGCGCTCGGGCAGTTCCTCGCCCGCCATGTCGTTTAGCTCCTCGCGGCTCAGCGGCCTGTATTCCTGAGGGCTTTGCTCACTCATCGTGTGCCTCCTAGTTGAGCTGGGTGATCTGCCCGGACTGGGCAGCCTGCGCGACCGCGGTCGCGTTGTCGGACAGCACGTTGGCCGCGACGGCCGCGTTGATCGGGATCGCGATGTTCGCGTTCACGAGCGACATAGCGGCACGCTCGGGCAGTTCCTCACCCGCGAGCTCATTGAGCTCCTCACGGCTCAAGGGCTTGAAGTCCTTCTGCTCCTCAGTCATCTGAGACCTCCTGCTCGGTTTTCGGCACGTCGCCGCGATTCGCGCCCTGTCCGGAGCTACGTGAGTCTTGAACGATCCGCACATGGCTGACGCTCTCCGACTCCGTCTTCGCGCCCGGCTGAGCCCGATTCACGACGATCGCAGCATTGATGTCCGCGGCGACCTTCACGCCATTCCCGTCGAAGCGAATCCGCTTACGCCACCGCATGGTCAGAACGGATAGCCGAACGTCAACCGGGGCAAACGGGACTTTTCTGGTGTTTCGATTCGCAACGCACATGAATTCGGCTGCTGTGCAGGGAGAATCTTGAAGCGGAGGCCGCTTCGGTCGTCACACGGCATTGACGCGAACGTCAATGTGAATTGCCGCCCTTCAAGCCGGGTACACCATCCTCCGGTGCCTGCCACTCCTGCGACGATCGAACAGCTGGCGCACGACACCGTCCATATCCCTGACGCGGAGACGGCGCTGCGTGCCCTCACGGCGCTACGCCAGGAGCTCGACCAGATCGAGCCTGAGCTCGTCGCTCGGGCCCTCCAGGCGGGGGCGAGCTGGAGCCAGATCGCGCGAGCGCTCAGCATCAGCAAGCAAGCAGCGCACCGCAGGCACCGTCAGCTCGCCGACCATCTGCAAGTCAGCTCACCCGCCGGAGGGCCAAAGATGCTCGTGACCAGCGAGGCGCGGCGAAGCATCCAGTTCGCGCGCGAAGAGGCCAAGCAGCTCGGGCAGCCGATCATCGGCACCGAGCACATCCTCCTCGGCATCCTGCGCTGTCGCGAGAGCCATGCGGTCAAGGCGCTCAACGCGCTTGGAGTAACCCACGAGGGAGCCAAGAAGTGCATGCAGCCCACGATGGCGGGCGTGCCCGCCGCCTCCGACGCGGCGGGGGAAGCCGCCGCCGACAGCGACGGCGTCAGCCCCCACGCGCGCCGAATCCTCGAAGGATCGCTGCGAGAAGCCGTCAAGCGACACGAGGGCTACATCGGAGTGGAGCACCTGCTGCTCGCCCTCCTGTCCGACTCGCGCAACGGCGCCGTGCAAACGCTCGAAGCCCTCAAGACCACTCCTACGAGGATTCGCCGCCAGCTCGAGCGCGAATGGCAAGCCATCAGCGCCGCCGAGCAAACCGGCGGCGATCGCGCAGCACCTGTCCGCCCGGCGCTCTAGCAGGCGCGCGGCGAGCGGCCATTACCGTGTCCTGCCGTGCCTCTTGCCACCGTCGCCGTCGCCGTCCTTGGCGCCGCCGGGACGATCGCTCCCGCGATCGTCCGCGATCTCGCCGCTTCGGACGAGGCCGCGAGCATGCTCCTGCTCGACCTCGACGCCGAGCGCGCCGCCGCCGTGGCCTCCGAGCACGGCGGTGGGAAGGCTCGCGCTCGGGCGATTGACGCGCGTGATCCGGAGGTATTGGCGGGCGCGTTGGAGGGGATCGACGTCCTGATCAATTCCGCGAGCTACCGGATCAATCTCGACGCCATGCAGACGTGCTTGACCGCCGGTTGCCACTACCTGGACCTGGGGGGGGCTGTATTGGATGACGGGGCGCCAGCTCGCCCTCGACTCGGACTTTCGGCGCGCGGGGCTGGTGGCCGTCCTGGGGATCGGGTCGAGCCCGGGCAAGACGAACGTCATGGCCGACCGCGCGGTGCGCGAGCTCGGAGGATCGGCCGACTCGATCGACGTCGCCGCGGCCGGCCGCGATCCGCGCGCTTCGGGCGCCTTCAGCCCGCCCTACGCGGTGCAGACGCTGATCGACGAGCTCACGCTGGCGCCCGTGGTGCTGCGCGACGGACAGCCGGTGGAGATCGAGCCGCTCGCTCCGGGCGGGACGGTCGACTACGGCCCGCCGATCGGCAACGTGGAGACGATCCACACGCTGCACTCCGAGCTCGCGACCTTCGGGGAGAGCTTTGGCTGCCGCGAGGCGAGCTTTCGCCTCTCGCTCGCACCGGCCCTGCTGAGCCGGTTGCGCGAACTGGCCTCCGCGCCGGCGGAGGAGGTGTCGCGGGCGACGCGCGAGGCTGTGGCGCGTTCGGCCGAGACGGTCTCCGTCGACGTGGTGATCGCTCGCGGCGGGCTGACGGCGACGGGCGCGCTGCCACCCGAGCGGTGCATCGAGCCCGAGCCGCTGTTCGCGGAGCTCGAGAGTCGCGGCTGCCGCTTCGAGGTACTCGACGCGACGGGGACTAGGATCCGCGCTGGCCATGGAGTTGAACGCTGTCACCAGCAGGCGCTGCATGCGGCGGGCTGGGAAGGGGTGTGACGGTACGCTTCCGAATATGCCGACACTGATCCTCGGGACCCCGCCGCACGAGATCAAGGAGCTGATGGAGCGGCGGCGACGGGCGGGACTAGATCGGTTCGACGAGGTTTGGGAGGGTGTGTACCACATGGTTCCAGCGCCCAGCCATGCCCACGGCGACCTTGAGAGTCAGCTTCATGCGATCCTCAGACCTGTGGCTCGCAGGGCCGGCCTGAAGATGACCGGTCAGGTCAACGTGGGGGAGTCGGAAGACGACTTCCGGGTACCGGACGGAGCACTGCACCAGCCCGGTGCCGGCGGGATCTGGCATTCCACCGCAGCGCTGGTGCTCGAGATCCTCTCGCCGGGGGACGAGAGCTGGAAGAAGCTGCCGTTCTACGCCAGGCACGACGTCGACGAGGTTCTGATCGTCGACCCGGACGAGCGCACCGTGACGTGGCTGGCGCTGCGCGAGGGCGAGTACCGCGCGGTGCAGCGAAGCGGCCTCCTCGAATACGGGGCGGCGGAGCTCGCCGAGCAGATCGACTGGCCGTAAGCGTCCGGCGGGGCCAGTGCGGGGGTCCGGTTCGCTAGGTTGAGGACATGGAATACCGCACGCTTGGAAGGACTGGCGTAAAGGTCAGCCCGCTGTGCCTCGGCGCGATGATGTTCGGCGCATGGGGGAACCCGGACCACGACGAGTCGACCCGGATCATCCACCGTGCGCTTGATGCGGGCATCAATTTCATCGACACCGCCGATGTGTATGCGCGGGGGGAGTCGGAGGAGATCGTGGGGAAGGCGCTGGCGGGTGGGCGCCGTGAGCATGTGGTGCTCGCGACCAAGGTCCACGGCACGATGGGGGACGACCCGAACGAGTTTGGGAACTCGCGCCGGTGGATCACCCGGGAGGTCGAGAGCAGCCTGCGCCGGCTGGGGACCGATTGGATCGACCTGTACCAGATCCACCGGCCCGAGATCGACACCGATATCGACGAGACGCTGGGGGCGCTGACCGATCTCGTCCGTGCGGGCAAGGTCAGGTACATAGGGTCCTCGACCTTCCCCGCGAGCCAGATCGTCGAGGCGCAGTGGGTCGCCGAGCGCCGGGGCCGCGAGCGCTTCGTGTGCGAGCAGCCGCCGTATTCGATCCTCGTACGGGCGGTCGAGACCGACGTGCTGCCCACGTGCCGACGCCACGGCGTGGGCGTGATCTCCTGGAGCCCGCTGGCGGGCGGGTGGCTCTCGGGCGGCTACCGCAAAGACGAGGATCCGCCCCCCTCCCGTCGCGCCGATCGCATCTCCGCGCGCTACGACATGTCGCTGCCGGCCAACGAGCGCAAGCTCGAGGCCGCCGACGCGCTGGCGCGGCTCGCCGACGAGGCGGGCATGACGCTGATCGAGCTCGCAATCGCGTTCGTGATCCGCCACCCGGCGGTGACGGCGGCGATCATCGGCCCGCGGACGATGGAGCACCTCGAAGCGCAGCTCAAGGCGGCCGACGTCGAGCTCTCAAACGAGATCCTCGACCGGATCGATGAGATCGTCCCGCCGGGCGTGAATATCAATCCCGCCGACGGCGGCTGGCTGAACCCGGCGCTGGAGCCCGCGGCCCGGCGCCGGTAGGCACCGAGAAGGGTCTTGCGGATAGGGGTATGCTCGCTTCCATGACCGACACTCGGAGCATCGCCCGGAACATGTTCACTCCTGTCGCGCCGGTGCGCAGCGCCGTCGGCAAGGTGCTCTCCGACGCCCCGACGCCGAGGATACCGGGGCGTCCGAATGGCTCGCCAACCGAGGCCAGGAGTACCGCGAAGGACGGGCTGGCGAACCAGATCCAGGCCTTCGTCACCACCCATGGGGAGCCGATCTGGAAGGTCATCCAAGCGATCCCGCCGGTCCGCCGCGTGGTCAACGCGGGACTGACGAACCTGGCGATCCTCAAGTTCCCCACGCGCCCGAACCCCTTCTCGACGATGGCCGACTACGCGTCGTGGGACTCGCTTACCGACCGGACGTACAGCAGCCGGCACCTTCCCTCGGCACGGGCCGACGAGATGACTCTGCCGCCGTCCGATGACCTCAAGGATCTCTTCACCCGGGTGGCCTTCGTCGAATCGCCGAAGTCGACGGTGCTCTTCTCGTACTTCGCGCAGTGGTTCACCGACGGCTTCCTGCGCAGTGACCGGGCGACGCCGCCGGACCCGCGCCGGAACCAGTCCAACCACGAGATCGACCTCACCAACCTGTACGGTTTGCATGCGGACGTCGCGCGGCAACTGCGCACGCTCGAGGGCGGCCAGCTCAAGAGCCAGATGATCGGCGGAGAGGAGTTCCCGGCCTATCTGTGCGAGGACGGCGTGATCAAGCCCGAGTTCTCGTTGCTGAGCGTGGTGCGCTTCGACGAGCTGACGCCCGAGCAGCGCGACCAGCTCTTCGCGATGGGCAGCGACACGTCGAACCTGCAAGTCGGATTCATCGCCCACAACGTGCTGTTTCTCCGTGAGCACAACCGCGTCGCGCGGCTGCTTGCGGAGGAGTACCCCGGATGGGACGACGAGCGCGTGTTTGCCACCACGCGCAACATCCTCACCGTGATGCTCATGAAGATCGTGCTCGAGGACTACATCAACCACATCACGCCCACGATCTTCAAGCTCAGTCTCGAGCCCCGTAGCTTCCCCAACGAGCGCTGGTACCGCAACAACTGGATGGCGATCGAGTTCAACCTGCTCTACCGCTGGCACAGCCTGGTGCCCTCGGGTTACAAGATCGCCGGACAGAGCATTCCCATCTCAGAGACGCTTTACAACACCGAGCTGGTGAGGAACTTCGGGCTGGGTCAGATCTTCGAAGCGGCCTCGGAGCAAACCGCGGGCCAGATCGGCCTTGGCAACACGCCGTATGAGCTGTGGTACGTCGAGCAGCTGAGCATCGAGATGGGGCGAAGCGTGGGGCTTCGCTCTTATAACGATTACCGCGAGCTCTCGAAGACGCCAAGGGTCACCGACTTCGACCAGATCACCGGCGACGTGAGAGTGCGTGAGCAGTTGCGCCAGCTCTATGGCCACGTGGACAACATCGAGTTCTACGTCGGGCTGTTCGCCGAGGAGGTCCCAGACAACGGGGTATGCCCGGGCCTGATGGGCCGGATGGTGGCGCTGGACGCGTTCTCGCAGGTCTACACGAACCCGTTGCTCGCCCCGCGGATCTATAAGGAGGACACCTTCTCGCCGCTGGGCATGGAGATCATCTCCTCGACGAAGACGCTCTCGCAGATCCTCAATCGCAACGTGCCCTACCGGGCGGGCGGCTACTTCGTGAGCATGACGCGCAAGGACTGGAAGCGCACCTAACGCTCAGCGGCGTGGCACCACGCCACCTCGGTGACGTAGGGCATCACCAGCTGACCGTGATCCCATGCCTCGGAATGCTCGGCGACGATCGCCCGGACGCCGTCGAGCACCTTGCCCCGCTCGAGCTCGGGGAGGGTAGCAATGAAGCTGATCGATGCGGTCCGCGCGAGCAGGAGGTCGAGGTCTCCATGCACTACGTTGGCGAGCCCGCGGTCGGACAGGGGCGTGAACAGGCTCGTGGCCTCGAGTTGCTCCCGCCACCGGCTCGTGCCTCGCTGGGGGGTGTCGCCCCGGTGAGCCCCGACGAGCGCCTGCATCCGCGCGACCCACTCGAGCGAAGCGTCCCAGACGTTCCAGATCACCCCGAGCCCACCGCGCGGGCGCAGTACGCGGTGAATCTCCCGCGCCGCCGCCCGTGTGTCGAACCAGTGAAAGGCCTGGGCGACGAGCACGGCATCGGCGCTCCCGTGCGTTATCGGCATCGCCTCCGCGGTCCCCTCGAGCGCCTCGGCGCCGGGAACGACGAGCTCGAGCTGGGCGCGCATCCCCGGCACGGGCTCGACGGCGACGACACGCGCGCCGGTTGCGATCAGCCGCCGGGTGAGCTTCCCCGTTCCGGCCGCGAGATCGACGACGGTGCTGCCGGGGCCGACCCCGAGCTCTGACGCCAGCAGGTCGATCGCCTCCTGGGGATACTCGGGGCGGCCGCGCTCGTAGTCCTCGGCCGCGCGATCGAACCCGCGCGCGGCCCGCTCGTGGACCTCCCCGCTCAGCTCGCCACCTCGGTGCGCCGGGAGCGCAGCCACTCGACGGTCTGAGCGATGCCCTCGGAGACGTCGATGGCCGCCTCCCATCCGAGCACGCGGCGCGCCTTCTCGACCGACGGCCAGCGCCGCTGGACGTCGACCTCGAAGCTGGGAAGGTGCTTGAGCGAGAGATCGTCGGGGTCGTGGCCGCATGCCTCCCAGACGATGCGCGCGATCTCCGCCACCGTCAGCTCTCGGGAGGCGGAGATGTTGAAGTCCTCGTTTTCCCCCGCCGGGGAGGACATCGCGGTGACGATTCCGTCGGCGATGTCGTCGACGTGGGTGAGCGTGCGCGTCTGCTCGCCCGAGCCGAAGATCTCGAGCGGGCTCTGGCCGGAGAGAACCTTCTCGATCAGGTCGGGCACGGCGTGGGCGATGCCGGGCTCGTCGGGATCGGGGAGCTCGCCGGGTCCGTAGGCGTTGAAGGGCCGGCAGATCGTGTAGCGCAGGCCATGCTCGGCGTGGGCGGCCCGCGCGTAGACCTCGCCCGCGAGCTTCGAGAACCCGTAGGCCGAGCGTGGGGTGGGGCAGTCGCGCAGATACTCCTCGGTGGTGGGGAACTCGGTGGCGCGCTCGAACACCATCGAAGATGAGACGTAGGTGTAGCGGTCGACGTCGTGCTGGACCGCGGCCCGGACGACGGTGCCCGAGAGGGCGTTGTTGACTTCGGTGAGGGTGTAGGGGAGCTTGTGGAAGTTGGCGATGCCGCCGACGATGGCCGCCAGGTGGATCACATGCGAGCAGCCGTCCGTCGCCGCGAGGGCTTCGTCGAGGTCGCGCAGGTCACCGGTCCGGACCTCGCATCCCTCGCGGATCCACGCAGGGGCGGGGCGGTGATCGGACACCCGAACCTCGAACGCCGGATCGGCGAGCAGCCGGCGGACGACGGCGGAGCCGATCATGCCGGCCCCGCCGGTGACCAGCACGCGGCCCACGGCGGGGCCGCCCGTGGGCCTGGGACTCGCGGGCCGCCGGCCCATGGCTAGCGCCCCGTACGCCTCGGGCTCGCGGGCCGCCGGCTCACGGCGCCGTGGCCGCAGGAGATCTGAGAACCGCCGCCTCGTTGGCGAACGCGAACACCTGGGCGGTGCCGAGCGTGTTCCAGGGATCGACGAGCAGGCAATCGCCGCCGACGGAGTCGAGGATTGCCTGCTGGGCCTCGGGGCGCTCGAACTCCGAGTGATTGGTCGCCACGATCACCACGTCGGCGTCGCGGATCGCCTCTTCGAGCGGCTGTGTGGGCGTGGCCGCGTGCGGGTCGCAGACCGCGACGTCCGCCAGCTCGCGCTCGAGCAGACGGATCAACTTGGGTGAGAGGGAGTCGCGTTCGTCGTCAGTGTCGCGCTTGAAAGTCAGGCCGAGGACGGCCACCTTGCGCGAGGCGAGCGAACCGATCCGCCGCTTGACCCCCTCGACGAGGAACAGGGGCACCGCTTCGTTGACCCGCGAGACCGCCAGGAGCATGCCCGGAGCGTTCGAGCGCTCCTCGGAGAAGGCGAAGTCCTTGCGCAGGCAGCTTCCGGCGGTCATGCCCGGGCGCGCGATCCCGCCGCGGGGATAGTCGTGATTGATCAGGTCGATGACCTCGAACACGTTCGCGTCGTTTCGCTCGCAGTCCATCATCAGCAGGTTCGGGAGCGCGAAGGTCGCGTAGCGCAGGATGTTCGTCCAGATCTTGGCGAGCTCGGCCTGGACCGGGGTGGTCCGGACGATCGGGGCGCCGAAGATCTCGAACACGGAGGCGGCCCGGCGGGTCGATTCCTCGTCGACTCCCCCGACGATGCACGGCAGCGTCGAGATCTCCTCGAGGAAGCGCCCCGCCGCGATTCGCTCTGGCGCGTGGGCGACGAACACCTCCTCGCCGACCTTGAGTCCGCCCCGTTTCTCGAGGTAGCCGGCGACGAAGTCCGTCGTTCCCGGAGCGATCGTCGAGCGCAGAATCAGGGCGTGACCTTCGCGGAGGACGGGCAGCAGGTCATCGAGCGCCGCTCGCACCTGGCTGAGGTCGCTCTCGATGTGCGAGAACGACGGGGTACCGAGGGTGATGACGATGTTCTCCGCCTTGGCGGCATCGCAGGCGCGATCGGCGAAGTGCAGGCGTCCGGCGGTCGTGACCTGGTCCAGGAGCTCCTGGGTCCCCTGCTCCTCGAAGGGCATGCGGCCGCCGCGGACGGACGCCAGCAGCTCGGGATCGTTGTCGACGCCGAGAACCTGGAGCCCGCGATCGGCGAAGCCCAACGCCAGCGGCAGGCCGACGCGGCCGAGCCCGATGATCGAGATGTCGTACGGCGCCTGACCGCTCATAACGTGGCCACCGGCCCGTGGTTGCGGTTGGAGACGCTCACTCGGAGTGCGGGTGCACGTGCTCGCTAGCCAGGCTGGGCAGCGGCGCGAGCCCGTCTTCGGCCTCGTGCCCCCGGATTTCCCCGGCCACGGCGAGGCGATCTAGGCGCATGATCTCGCGCTCGCCCTCGATCCGAGCCGGATCGTCGCGCGGCAGGCCACGGATCAGCGCGCGGATCCGCTCGCGCAGCTGAAGCGCGAAATGGG
>JALYZL010000434.1 GCA_030948875.1 Actinomycetota bacterium | reverse complement strand
TGGCGATTGATGGGGATTCGAATCCGAATTTGGCGTTGACTTTGGGGATCGATCCGGCGTTGTTCAATTCGGTGCCGACGTTGCCGCGGGATTTGATTGCGCGGACTCCGGAGGGGGTTGGGTTGACGAAGTCGTTGGCGGATGTGTGTGCGTCGCATTCGCTTCGGGGTCCGGATGGTGTGACGTTGTTGGTGATGGCGCATCCGCAGCATGCGGGGACTGGGTGACTGTGCAGCATGCACGCTACGGTTCGTAGCGTTATCGAGGCGGCGTCGGATGCGAATGAGGATGTGTGTTTGTTGGATACTGAGGCGTCGCCTGAGCATCTTTCGCGGGGGACGGCGCAGTATGCGGATGCGATGTTCGCGGTGGTGGAGCCGTATTACAAGAGTTTGGAGACGGGGCGGCGGATGGCGTTGCTGGCGAAGGATCTTGGCCTTGAGCGGGTGGGGTTGATCGCGAATAAGATTCGTGATGGTCGGGAGCTTGAGGCGGTGTCGGAGTTCGCGGCGAAGCATGATTTGGAGGTGGCTGGGGTGGTTCCGTTTGATGAGCGGTTCCCTGAGGCGGAGCGGGCTGGGGTGTCGCCGTTGGATTTGGATGGGGCTGATTCGCCGGGGATCGTGGCGATCGGCGAGATCGCGCACAGGCTGGTGGGTAATGGACGAGCTTGAGGTTCTGCGAATCCGCGATGAGGTGTTGCAGGCGATGTACTGGATGCGTTCTGAGGGGATCGCCGATAGTCCGTCGGCGCGGGAGCTGTCGCGGTTCCTCGCGGTTCCGCATCGAACTTTGGCGGCGTATCTGGAGCGGTTCGTCGCGGATGGCTACTTGGAGCATGTCGGCGAGGGGTACGGGTTGACGGCGGTGGGGACGGAGACGGGTAAGCGGACGTTCGCCGAGGAGTTCGCCGATCTGACGCGTCCGACGCATGGGGAGTGCGATGAGGATTGCTGGTGTCATGAGTCCCCCGAAGACGCGGCGAGATGTCTTGAGGAGCGCGCAGGTCATGTCGTCCAGCACTGATCAGTTGCCGGCGCTGCCGAAGAAGTTCGTCCGTCCCGCATTGATGCTGCTGCTGCTGGAGCAGCCTGCGCATGGGTATGAGTTGCTAGAGCGTTTGCAGCCGCTGGGGTTCCGGCGCCCTGACCCGGGCGGCCTTTATCGCAACCTCCGCGCGTTAGAAGATGACGGGCTCGTGCATTCCTCGTGGGAGCAGTCGACCGCGGGACCGGACCGCCGGATCTACAACCTCACCCGCGCCGGCCGCGAAGCCCTCCACGTCCAAGCCAAAGCCCTGGCCCTCACCAGCCAAACCCTCCAAGTCTTCCTCAGCCGCTACAACGAGTTCGTCGCCCTCGACAGCGACCCTCGGCCGGCGCGCACCCCGGCGGGCTGAATCGGGGCAGCGCGGCGACGCCAATCGCGCCGGCGTCCATAACATCGACCCTCGATCGCCCCAGGCGTGGACCGCGAGCACTGGAACCGACGTTACGCCAGCAGCGAGCTGATCTGGACCGCGAGCGCCAACCGCTTCCTCGTCGAGGAGGTTGCGGAGCTCGTGCCCGGCCGAGCGCTCGATCTCGCGTGTGGCGAGGGTCGCAACGCCGTCTGGCTGGCGGAGCGTGGCTGGGAGGTGACCGGCGTCGACTTCTCGGACGTCGCTCTCGCCAAGGCGGCAAAGCTGGCCGCGGAGCGCCAAGCCAAGGTTGACTGGGTCCGAGCCGATCTCCTCGACTACGTACCCGACCCGGAGTCCTTCGCCCTCGTCGCGGTGCTCTACCTGCACGTTGTCGCGGCTCGGCGCCAAGCAATCCTGGCCCGCGCTGCCGCCGGCGTCGCCCCCGGCGGAATCCTGCTCGTCGTCGGCCACGATTCCAGCAACCCGGCGGAGGGGCACGGCGGCCCGCAGGATCCAGCCATCCTCTTCACCCCGGAGGAGGTGGCTGCCGAGCTGCCGGGGCTCACGATCGAGCGCGCGGAAGGAGTCCGGCGCCCGGTACCCTCGCCTCAGGGAGAGGTGTACGCGATCGACGCCCTCGTTCGCGCCACGCGGTCATGAGGTGGCGCCGGGACCCCAAGTCCACGCGGGTTCCGGGCGAGTACCCGGAGAGCTTCACCAAGCGCTTCATGGCACGCACCCTCCCGTCAGCCACGCCGACGCAGGCCGCCTCGGCGGTCCGCCACCTGCGCAGCCAGGGCTGGACCGAGGAGCAGCTCGCGGAGTTCATCCTCCCGTTCATGCCGCAAACCGACCAGGCGCCACACACCCCCGCGGACCCGACACATGCGATCTCGCTGCCGCCGGACGTCACCAGGGCTTGGCTCGACCGCCACCTCCCGGCGCTGGACCGCTACCAGTTGCGGCGCATCGTCGACGAGCTCGAGCATCGGGGGTGGCCGACCGGAACGGTCGCCACGATCGTTCTGCCCCACCTGCTGCCGAAGCTTCCCCCGGACGATGCGCGCGCCATTGTCGTCGGTCTCGCGCATCTGGGCATGACTGAGGAGGAGATCTCGCGCGCGACGACGCTGCCCTAAATTGGCGCGCGGCGCTTGCATCTCACCCTACGTAAGGGTTTACCGTGCGAGCGATGGACGACGTTGACCGGACGTGGAGGGTGGGTGAGCTCGCTCGGGCGACCGGTCTGACGACCCGGGCGCTGCACCACTATGACGGCATCGGCCTGCTCGTCCCCGGGCGTACCGAGGCCGGTCATCGCGTGTACTCGCGCGCCGAGGTCGAGCGTCTGTACCGGATCCTCGCCTTGCGCGGCGTCGGCATGGCGCTCGAAGAGATCGGAGCGGTGCTCGACGACGACGGCGTCAGCCTGATCGACACGGTGCGCCGCCACGTGGCGGCCGTCGAGCGCGACATCGAGCAGCGCCGTCGGTTGCTCGATCACTTACGCGACATGCTCGCTGCGCTCGAGCGCTCCTCGGCGCCGACCGTCGCGGACCTGATCGGAGCGGTCGAGGCGATGACGGTGGTTCAGGCGGCGATCGAGGACATCGTCACCCGCGAGCGGTGGAGCGCACTGTGGGAATTGACGGAGCCCTACGTCGTCGTGCTCAAGGAGGTCGACGGCGAGCGCATCCTGCCGATCTGGATCGGCCAGCCGGAGGCCGCGGCCTTGGTATTGCAGCGGCGCGGCGACACGCTGCCGCGTCCGCTCGGACACGATCTCATGGTCTCCCTGCTTGGCGCGCTGGAGGCGCGGGTGGAGCGCGTGGTCATCGAGCGCCTGGAGGGCAACACGTTCTTTGCGACCGTCACGGTTGCCTCGAGCGGCGATCCGCGCGAGGTCGATGCGCGGCCGAGTGATGCGCTCAATCTTGCCGTGCGCTTCGGTGCACCCATCCACGTCGCAAGCAGCGTGTTCGAGGCCGCGGGACTGACGGCTGCTTGGCCGCCTGACGCCCGAGAGACAGTCGCTGGCGAGAACGGTCCGCCATGGGCACCGGTTGGCGAGCGGCTCACGCCCGCCCGCCTGCCTACCTATGCCATTGACGAGGGCTCGCCACCGATCCTGCAGCTCGCCGCCGCCCAGGCGCAAGACCTCGGCCACGGCTTCGTCGGCGACGCCCACCTGTTCCTCGCGATCCTCTCCGAGAGCGACGATCCAGCCGCGCGGCTGCTCCGCCGCCACGGGCTCACGCCCACGAAAGCACGCGAGGCGGTCGTCGCTCATCTGGCCGACGCGCCGTTACCGGGCGACGCGATGTGTCTGAGCGCGCGCGCGATGTACACCATGCAGCGGGCGAGCAGCCAAGCGCGCCGCCGAGGCACGCTGGACATCGCGACACCGCACCTGCTGCTCGCACTCGTCGATCCCCCGGACGCCGCCGACATCGTCGGCCTCAGCGCGGACGATCTCGCCGCCCTCCGCACCGACGTGCGCCACCTCCTCGAAGACTGACGACCCTCAGTCGTCCTCCACCGCCCGCGGAAACAACGCAATCAGAACGTTGGTGGAATGGACCATCAGCGCCGGCCCGCGCACGGTCGTCTCCCAGGTCGCGCTGCGAAAGCCGTCGCGGGGAATTGCGAAAGCGCCGAACGTCCTGTTGTCGTTTCCCACGTACCACACGAAATCGGTCTCGCCGGGGGGAGCGTCATCCTTGGGCTCGGCCTTCTGCAACGCGCCGCTGAACATCGCGATGAGCGGCGCCTGCGGACTGGCGGAGCGCACCGTCACCGTCCAGTAAGCGCCCAAGCGCTCCTGAAGGGCGGCGACTACCCCGTCGTGGTCAAGATCGGCGCTCATGGTTCCTCTCGCTCGTTCGCGAAGCCGGCGGCTGCGCGCTTCGCAGTCGAGATGCGAGCTTACCGTCCGCGCGCGACGCGTGATCGTGCCCGACGCCTCTGGCGCGGCGGTCTGAGTTCTGTCAGCATCTGCATCGTGTGGGGATGGCTATGGAGAGCGCGTGGGGTCCCGCTTCTCCGCGTTCGCGGAGTCCAGGTCGAGGCGCACCCGACGATAGTAATTTCGATCGTGGTCTATACGAGCTTCCTGGGCTCGACCCGCTATCTGGGCAGGTATCCGAACCTGTCGGGCGCGGAGATCACGGCGATGACCATCGCCACGGTCTTCCTGGCCGAGCTGTCGATCCTCCTTCACGAATTCGGACATACGTTCCAGGCGCGGCGGGAAGGGTTGCGGGCCGACAAGATCACACTGTGGGGCCTGGGCGGCGTGTCGTGGAACAGTGGGCCCGCCTCCCCGGGCTCGGCGCTCCGCCTGACCGCGGCAGGCCCGCTGGTCTCCGCTCTCCTCGCCGTCTTGCTCGGAGGGTTGGGGTGGCTCGCCCGCCGCGTCGGGTTGCCGACCAGTGTGGTGGGAATCGCGGTCCTGCTCGCGCAGTTCAATGCCGTAATCCTCGTCTTCAACTTGCTCCCCATGGTCCCTATGGACGGGGGTCGCCTGCTCCATGCGGCGCTCTGGCGCCTCCGCGGTCTCGCGTTCGCGACGGCCTGGGCCTCCCGCGTGGGCATCGTGCTCGCGTCGGCGGTGATCGCCCTCGGAGCGATCCTCCCGTTCCTTGCCGTGTCGGTGCCTGGGGTCAGTGCCAACCCCGGTCTATCGCTCATGATCACGGGCGTGATCATGCTGTGGATGACGCTGTCGTACCGGTCGGCGGCGCGCGGTCGCCCGACGGCGCCGCGGGAGCTGCGGCTGGTCGACCTGGTGGAAGCAGCGCCACCCCCTGACGTGCCGGGACCGAACGTGACCATCGCGCGGTTCCTCGAGGGCGCGACCGGCTCGGCGGGCTACGGCACCGCCGCCTCGGCGGTGATCGATGGCGGCCGTACGGTGGGCACCATCTCGCGCGGGCTGGCGGGATTGGTACCGGCGGATCAGCGTGAGCGGACAGCCGTCGCCGCAGTGATGCTACGCAAGGAGGACGCGGTCGTCCTCCGGCGCGAGACGCCGATCGCCGAGGCGTTCCGCACCCTCCAGGCCGCCTCGGGACGAGGGGTGCTCCTCGATCGCGGCCGAGTCACGACGATCATTCTCATCTCGGACCTCGCCGACGTGCTGCTGCAGTTGAAGGATGCCGCGCGCGGCGCGATCTAGCTGGGCGGGAGCTCCGTCGGAGCTGGGGCGCCGGTAGCGACGTCCGGGTCTGGCTCTGACTGACCGGGAGGCTTGCCCACGGGCCGCCTCGACCCGATCGCCGGTCCGAACCACCAGCCGAGGAGGGCGAGGCCGGCGAGCCCCAGGACCAGGGCGCCGTAGCGTAGGGCGTGCCGAGTTCCGCTGGACAGGCCTGTGGGCTCGCTGACCGCGACCGCGGCTTCCGCGATGTCCTGCTTCTGGGTCGCTGGGGTTCCTGCCCGCGTGTCGGTCCACGCGCTGAGCGCCCAGCGGTTCGCGGAGATCAGTCCCAAACGGCTACCGAGGTCAGGCAGGCCTTCCTTGGCGCCGTAGCCGATCTGGGAAGAGAACGGGCGGCTGGACAGTTGGATCGCGTGGGTGAAGGTCCGGCCGTGATCGAACGAGGACTGCAACGACACCTCGTTCATGACGTTCGCCGGGTCGTGACGGCGATCGTAGTAGACGACGTCGAGCCGGCCATCGGGAGCGACTGCGACCTGAGGAAGGTACTGGGAGGTCCGGTTATGGATCTTGGTGTCATTGACGCGTACCGGCCCATGCCACGTCGAACCGCCGGGCGGCAGGGACCACAGATCGACGTCTGAGGGCCGGTAGCGCGCGTTCTGATAGGCGGCATAGACCCAGCCGGTGCGATCCACGGCGATCGATGGAAACTGGGGAGTGAACACGACAAAGCGCGAGATGGGCATGAGAACGTTGCCGGCGACCGACTCGGCCCACGTCGATCCTCGGTCGCGCGAGCGAGCGACCACGAGCGTGTAGGGACCGGTGTAGGGGGGTCCGCCGTGTCCGTTGTGCTCGCCTTCGTAGTCCAGCTTGTCCTGACCGATGTCGAGGTAGGCGACGTAGACCGCGCCATTAGCGGCCACCACCGGCGTGGGAGCAATCACCCGCTGGCGCGTGGGATTGCTCACTTGCACGGGACTGCTCCACGTGGCCCCGTAGTTGTCGGAGCGGGCGGCTTCGACCGGGTTGCCGGTGTTGGTGAACTTCAGCTCTCCGAGGTCGTTGCCCACGGCTTGGAGCCAGGTCAGGTAGAGCCGTCCCGGCCTGACCGGGTCGGCGGCGAGGCGGACCTGGAAGGCGTTCGGGCCCAGCACCCTAGTGGGCTGCGAAAGGTGCCGCCCGTCGTCCTTGGAGGTCGAGAGCCACACGGCGTCCGGAGTGTTGCCGTTCCCGTGCAGAGTGACGAAGATCAGATATAGCGTACCGCCGATGGAATAGGCGACATCTGGGGCGTAGCACTTGGCCTGCTCGCCTTTCGGAGCTGGAACCGGGGTCTGCGTCCAGGTCGCGCCGCCGTTGTGAGAGACGTCGAGCGAGCACGAGAAGAACGGCGTGTCGATACGACTCGACACCGCCAGGTTCGACGGCCGCACAGGATCGGTGACGATCGTCGGGGAGTTGTGGGCGCTGATGTCAGCCGGATCCGTGGCCCCTGGGTTCACCGGCGCGTCATGGCCGACGAGGCTGACGGTGGGGAGCCGACCGGCGGCGCCTGCGAGGAGCATCGCCCCCAGCGCGGCAATGACCAGCGACGCCCCGAACAATGGTAAAAGCTTCGAGCCCCGCCGCCATGGCTGGCGGTCGGGGCTCGATAGCTTGGAACGAGAGGCTTCGGTTGAGGCTGGGGTTGCTTCGGGCTCGGCGTCACTCACCGCTGGCGCGGCGCGGGGCCGTACCCTCATCGGGCTATCAGTCGACTCTCTCTAGCTCTTGTCGCGGGACCGCGCACTCGCCGTCTTACGGCGACTGGACACGCTCACGGCGAGGGCGCCGCCGAACAGCCCGGTGAGTCCCAAGCCGAGAATCAGCAGGCCGGCCGTCAGCTGCGAGCTCGAGCCTCCGCCTTGGCCCGCGGAGTACGCCGCGGCGCTATACACGGGGGACCGCGAGGGAGCGCCGAAGCCACTCCACACGTTGCCGGTTGCCGTCTGGGGCGCCGGGGCTACGGCGTGCACTGCCGCATGACCGTGCGCCCGGTGCGTCGCGCGCGCCTTCGCCGGAGCCACGGAGCTCGTGAAGACCGAGTGTCCGCCCTGGTTGGTGACGCCCGCGGTCCCGCCGTTCAGTCGGGTGGCCAGCGCGCCGGATCCGTAGGGGGAGGTGGTGCCGGCTGTGCCGTTCGCCACGCTGGAACCGGAAGTCACGCTGCCGCTAGAAGAGCTTCGCTGTCCCGCGGCGACGGTCGGGCCGGACGCCCGCACAACGCTGGCCCCGTTGACCTTGCCAGAAACCGTCGCAGACGAACCGCTGGTCGACCCGGTGGCCGTGCTCGCGCTCGGGCTCGAAGCCGGAGCTGGCGCCGGAGCCACAGGAGTCGGGGCGGCAACGCCGGCAGACGGAGCCGGCGTAACCGGAGGAGCAGGTGGGGTAGCCGGCGTACCGTAATCGGGGGCTGAACAGGCCCAGGCGACGCTGGCTACTCCCAGCCCGAGGGTCCCGAACACCAGCAGTGAAATCCAAAGACGACGAACTTGCCTAGTCATAAAAGCCTCTCCTCGCCGGCGGCTGCAACGAGCAACCGGAATCACCCAGACACTTGTCGGCAACATACCACTTGTTCCCTCTAGATGCAACGTGCCCTTACCAGTATCCCCCTAGCGTATCGGCGTCGCAGCTACGACGTGCCCGGGAGCGGCGCCGGATAAGCTCTCCCGGGTGGCGCTGCCAACCCCAGCCGACTGCCGTTGAGCGGGCGCCGGAGCAGAATGAGACTCCAGCGGTGAGGCGGGGCGCGCTCGCCGCCGCGGTTATCGCCGCGCTGGCCCTGGCCCTGCAGGCAGGGCCGAGCGTCGCTCAACCGCGCCTCGGGACGGTGGTCCGGCTGCCGTTCCCCAGCTATGACGGCACGCTCACGCCCTACACCTTTGAGCTGGGCTACCCGCTCGTCACGCTGGTCTACGACACCCTGTTCTGGCGTGGCGCCGACGGCCTCCCCCGCGCCTGGCTCGCGCGCTCGCTGCAGCGGAGCAACGGCGGCAGGCGGCTGACGATCACCCTGAGAAAGGGCGTCCGGTGGCAGGACGGCCAGCCGCTCACCGCTGAGGATGTGGCCTTCACCTTCCAGTTCGTTGCGACCCACTTCCACCCGCGCTTCACGCCCGAGTTGGCCGACGTGCAGCGCGTGCGGGCGACCGGCCCCCTGACTGTGACGGTCGACCTTCGCCACGTCTCGCTTGGCTTCGAGGATCTGCCGCTATCGGACCTCCCGATCCTCCCCAAGCACCTGTGGCAACGACTCCTCCCCGGACAGCTCGCTCCCCCGGGCCTTCCGGTGGGGAGCGGGCCCTACCGCTTGGTGAGCGAGAGCCCTTCCACGGGCTATGTGTTTGACGCCAACGACGCGTACTTCCTCGGGACTCCGCGCGTGCCGCAGATCCGCGTGCCGATCATCGATCAGGAGCAGCGCGCCTACAACGCGCTGCTCCAAGGCCGCGTCGACATGCTCCCGTTCAGCCTTCCGGACGCCGCGACTCAGAGCCTCAGCGGCGTGTCGGGAATTGCCCTTCGCACTGGCTCTCTGTACTCGGGCACGTCGCTCCTGCTCAATCTGCGCCGCGCTCCGTTCAACAGTCCAGCCGCCCGGCGCGCCGTCGCCAGCGCGCTTGACCTCCTCCAGATCGCCAGCCACGCCGGCCCCGCCTCCGCCGCGCAGCAGGGCCTCATCGACCCGCTGTCCCCATGGGCATCCGGCACAAGCCTCCAGCGCTTCGATCCCAGTTCGGCCCGAGCGACCGTGCCCAGGCTCGGGCTGGCGACGATCCACGTGCTTGCAGCGAACAACGATCCGGTCAGGCTCGACGCCGGCAAGCAGGTCGTACTCGCCCTTCGGCGCGCGGGCGCCAGGGCGACCCTCACCGCGGTCGCCGGCGCGGCGCTGGCCCAGGCGCTTGGCGAGAACGGCTCCGCGCCCAGGTTCGAGGCGGCGGTCGACACCACTTCTGCGCTTCCTTCCTACGACCCCGATTTCTTGGCGGCGCTGTTCGGCTCGGGCCCGCTCTCCGCTCCGCTCAACATCGCCGGATACCGCAGTCACGTGTTCGATGCGCTCGCGCAGCAGGTCGCCTCCGCTCCCGATCCGCAGGCTCGTCGTGCGGCGACGGGGGCGGAGCTTCGCCTGCTTGCCCATGACCTCCCGGTGGTCCCGCTGTTCTTCTCCCAGGGGACGTTCGCCTATCGGCCCGCCGTGTACAGCGGCTGGGTGTTCGTCAAGGGCACGGGAATCCTCGACAAGCGCTCGTTCCTGCCCGGTCAGACTCCCGCGAGCGCGAGATCGAACGGCGGCGACGCGGCCCCGGCCGGCTCCGGTTCTGGGTCCGGACTCGGCTTTGTCGACATTGCTTCGTTGGTGGTGGTGGCCATCGTCCTCATCCTCGCGGCGATGGCGCTTCTCGCCCGGCGATCGGCCGCGCGGCGCTAGGCGTTAGGCCGGGGCGCCGGCCGCTGTGGTCGCCAGCTTCTCGATCTCATGCGCGCTGAGCGTCTCGGACTCGAGCAGCGCGCGCGCCACCCGCTCGAGCGCCTCCCGCGAGGCTCTCAGCACCTCGTCCGCCCGAACCTCGGCCTGCTCGACCAGCGCACGCGTCTCAGCGTCGATCATGCGCGCGGTCTCCTCCGAGTAGGTAACCATGTGACCATCCTCGTCGGCGTGCTGGGGGTAGCCGATCGGCCCGATCGCGTCGCTCATGCCGAGCTCGCATACCATGCGGTGAGCGATCCTCCCGACGCTGGCCAGGTCACCCGAGGCGCTGGAGCCGGCGTGTCCAAAGATCAGTCTCTCGGCGCCGCGGCCTCCGAGCAAGATCGCCATCTGGTCGATCATCCCCGAGCGGGAGTAGACGAAACGGTCGTTGTCATTGGTGTCGTTGAGCCAGGATCGACCGAGCGAGCTACCCGAGGGGATGATGCTGATCATGTGCGGCACTGAACCCTCGGGCACGAAGCGCGCGACGATCGCGTGCCCAGCCTCGTGGTAGGCAATGGTTCGCCGCTCATCGTCGCTCGTCACATGTGCGCGCGCGATGCCCACCGTCGAACGCTCGACCGCTTCCTCGATATCCGCCATCGAGATCTCGACCTTGCCGCGCCGGGCGCTCAGGAGAGCTGCCTCGTTCAGCACGTTGGCGAGGTCGGCACCCGACAGGCCGCGCGTGATCCCGGCGACGGCGTCGAGATCCACGTCGGGGCCAAGTCGCTTGCGGCCGACGTGAACCTCGAGGATCGCGCGGCGGTCGGCGCGATCAGGGAGCCCGAGCGTGATCGTGCGGTCGAAACGACCGGCGCGCACGAGCGCCGGGTCCAGGATCTCGGGCCGGTTGGTCGCTGCCATCACGATGACGCCGTCCCGCTGGCGAAAGCCGTCGAGCTCGATCAAGATCTGGTTGAGGGTCTGCTCGGTCTCGCGATGACCGTCGTAAGAGATCGCCCCGCGCCGCGCGCCGATCGCGTCGATCTCGTCGATGAAGACGATCGCCGGCGCGACCGCGCGTGCCTGCCCGAAAAGGTCGCGCACCCGCCCAGACCCCTCGCCGACCAAGATCTCGGTGAACTCCGTGGCGGCGACCGAGAGGAAGGCAGCGTTTGACTCACCCGCCACGGCCCTGGCGAGCAACGTCTTCCCGCACCCCGGCGGCCCGACGAGGAGAAAGCCCCGCGGGAACCGCGCCCCGATGTCAGAGAAGCGAGTTGGGTTGCTCAAGAAATCCTTGATCTCACTGAGCTCGGCCAGCGCTTCGACGCTGCCGGCGACGTCAGCGAAGGTCACCCGCTCACCCCCCAGCGCCTGCTGGCCCATCGACCGGTCACGCACCCCGAGCCGGCGCTGGCGCTCGGGGGCCTCGAGGATCCGCGTCAGCGCACCGTCGAGGTGGCTCTGCGAGATCTCGGTCTGGCCGTCGCGCGCCGCGAGCAGCGCCGCCTCGTTGAGCACGCTCTCGAGATCGGCGCCCGTGAGCCCGATCGCGCGGTTGGCCACGGAGCGCAGATCCACGTCCCCCGCGAGGGGCTTTCCCTCGGCGTGGAGCGCGAGGATCGCCGCACGGCCCGCTTCGTCGGGGCGGTCTACGGAGATGGCGCGATCGAAGCGTCCCGGACGCAGGAGCGCGGGGTCGAGATCGTCGGGCCGGTTGGTCGCGCCGACGACGATCGTGCCCTCGACCGGGGAGAAGCCGTCCATCTCCGTGAGGATCTGGTTCAAGGCTTGTCCCTGCTCCTCAGAGGAGCCCTCGGACATCGCGGGGCCGGACCGGCGCCGGCGGCCGACGGCATCGATCTCGTCGATGAAGACGATCGCCGGGGCGTTCTCGCGCGCCTCCTTGAACAGCTCCCGGACGCGCGAGGCGCCGACGCCCACGTAGAGCTCGACGAAGTCCGAGCCCGAGATCGAATAGAAGGCGGCTCCCGACTCGGAGGCGAGCGCGCGGGCGAGCAGGGTCTTGCCGCAGCCGGGAGGACCGTAGAGCAGCACCCCGGTGGGAATGCGGGCGCCGAGCTCGGTGAAGCGCTTGGGATTGGCGAGAAACTGCGCCAGCTCGCGCAGCTCGGTTACTGCTCCGTCCTGCGCTGCGACGTCGTCGAAGCCCGTGACCGTTTCCTCGCCGGTGGCTTTTCGCGCGCCACTGCGAACCCCGAACAAGCCGGTCCCGCGCCGGTAGGACCAGATGAAGTAGATGAGTACATCGACCAGGATCAGCGTCGGCAGGAGGTACGAGAGGGGAGCAACCAAGGTCTTCCCGTACTGCTGATCGATCGAGAACGAAACCTGGGAGGCAAGCAGCGTGTCGACGAGCCGGTCGCGGCTGTTTACGGCTCTGAGGTAGGGAACGTTGAACGGCGCGAGCCGGCCGCCGGGCGTCCGGTAGGTACCCACGATGTAGGAATCGACGTCGAGGATCCGAGCGTTGGCAACCTTGCCGGACTCCGCGAGGGTGACGAACTTCGAGTAAGCGAACAGCCGTCCGGTGACGTGGGGGCGGGAGGCCAAGATGACCTGGACGAACGCGACGAGCAGGAGCACGACGATCAGCGACGCCCAGAATCCCGCTGTGTTGAACCGCCGCGCCGCTACTCCCCGTATCCGGCGGCCTCGTCGGGTGGGCTTGAGTCGCTCGCTCACACCACTGAGACTACAACGAGGCTCGCCAGACCCGCAACTTTCGGTCGAATGGGGGCTGGGTGCCGCCCCGAGCTGCCGGTCCACTACGGCGAGGAACCGGGCGGGCAGGGTCCCGTGCCGACCCGTGGTCCCGCGTGGCGCAGCGCATAGCGCACGAACGTGTTGGGAACCGCGAGACCGGTACCAGCACCGCCGCCGAACACCGTCGCGAGCACGCGCCCGTGGCCGTCGAGCACGGGGCTGCCAGAGCTCCCTGGCTCTGAGCGCCCGGAGAAGCCCGTGATCAGACGCCCGAAGAGCACGTGGGAGAACTCACGCGGCAGTGTTTCCCTCGCGTTGAGCACGCCCGTGTACAGGGCATTGGTCCCCCCCAGCAGGGCGGGGCGGTCTGCCCAGAGGCCGCCGGGGAATCCGATCGTCGCCGCTTCGGTCCCAGCCCTCGGGTGGGCCACCATCGTCAGCGCGGGCACGCTCCGCACGCCGGGGACGCGGAGAAGGGCGATGTCGTTCTTGGGATCGAACCAGATCGGCGTAGCCGGGTAACTGCGAGTCACGCCCCGGAAGTGCACGGCGGCGATCTCCGCGGCGGCGGCCACGTGAGCATTGGTCGCGACGATGCCGTTGGCGGCGATCCAGCCCGTTCCTGATTTGACGGTGTTGCAGTAGACAACCTCGACCTTCACCACGCTACGGCTGGCGGCTCGGACGGCGGGCGTATGGGTAACGAGCGGGTTGATCGGGCCTGCCGCCAGCGACGGACCCTGGTACGTGGGGAACGGATCGGAGAACACGGCTTTGGGGGAAAGAGGCGGCCCGGGCGGCGCCAGCACGGCGTCGAGGCGGCTGAGGATCGCCGAGCGCCGCACGTCGCCGCGCAGCGAGTTGACCTGGGCGGCGACGATGCCGACGGTCCACACCGCCACCAGCGCCAGAGCGCCGCCGAGCACCGCGCCCCCGATCGGGCTCGTGACCCCAAGCCGGTGCAGGCGAGCGCGCAAACGCAGACCGAGCCGCTCGACCAGCGCGGCGGATAGAGCGCCCACGAGCAGCGCTCCGGGAATCGCCACCTCCGGCGCATAGGTCGAGTGCAGGCCGCCGTGGAGGACGAGCGGGGCCAGGCGCGAACCGAGCACCGCTCCGGCGGCGAACCCCGCCAGGGCGAGCGTCGAGACCGTGACTCCGCGCGAGAAGCCCCATAGCACCATCGAGGCAATCGCTGCACCGAGGATCAGATCGAGGACGAGCATGCGGCCCTAGCCTAGCGGCGGCGGAATCTCGACTGCGCGGAGTTGCCTCCCGCGCGTGAGGACCGTCGCGAGTTCTTGCTATATGCGTCCAGCACTTACACAGCCATAGACAAGCATGTTACGTTCGTCACGGGGCTCGTTGGCGGACGCCGACGCGCGACCTCTAGGAGAGGCTTACCACAATGGCGATTGGTGCTGGCGCAACCCGCCTTCATGGCGCAGCGGTTGCCGTTCTCGCATGTTTGGCAGCGCTGACATTGGGCCTCATTGCCCTCGAGGGCGGCGCAACATCGGGCTACGCGCCCGCGAGCAAGAAATCGCGAGCCAGCATCAGCAGCCAGTTCGGCCGCCTCCCGCTGAGCTTCGAGGCGAACCGCGGCCAGGTCGCCAGGGGCGTTGACTTCCTCGCGCGCGGGCCTGGGTACACCGTGGCTCTGGGCCGCGACGGCGCGCTGCTGGCCCTGGCCAGCGGCAGGACGCCGGCCGGTATTCCCGGCACGGGACCAGCCTCGGCTGTGGTTGGCATGCACCTCGTAGGCGCCAGCGCACAAGCGCCCGTTTCCGCTTCGAGTCAGCTCCCCGGCATCACCAACTACATGCTCGGCGCCGATCACAGCAAGTGGCGCCTAGGGATACCTTCGTTCGCGCGCGTCCGCTACCAGGGCGTCTATCCCGGCATCGACATGGTGTACCACGGCAATCAGAGCGAGCTCGAATACGACCTCGTGGTCGCGCCGGGAGCCAATCCCGCCCAGATCGCGATCGCCTTTCACGGCGCCAAGAGCCTGTCCATCGCCCACGGAGCTCTCCTCGTCCATGCGCCGGGCGGGAACGTCCTGCAGCGGCGCCCGGTCATCTATCAGGGCACGGGCAGCGCACGGCGCACCGTCGCGGGCCACTACGTGCTCGAGCACGGCGGCACCCGGGTCGGGTTCCAGATCGGCAGCTACGACCGCTCCCAGCCGCTCGTGATCGATCCGTCGATCTCCTACTCGACGTTCCTCGGCGGATACAACCAGGCGCTGGGCAACGGCAGCAGCACGACCCTCGGCAACGGCATCGCCGTCGACTCGAGCGGAGACGCCTTCGTGGTCGGCTACACCGACGCGGTGCCGCCTTTCCCGTTCCCGACGACTCCCGGCGCCTACCAGACGACCCTTCAAGGCCTTCCTCGTGACGCCTTCGTCACGGAGCTGAACCCCGCCGGCAACGCCGCCCTGTACTCGACCTACCTGGGCGGCACCGGCGACGACCGCGCGTCCGGCGTGGCAGTCGGCCCCAACGGCAACGCCTACGTGACCGGCGTTACATTTCCCCCGACAGCGACGGCGGCCGAGACGTTCCCAACGACGACCGGTGCCTACCAGGCCACCTATGGGGGCTCAGGAGCCTCAGACGCATTCTTCACCGAGCTCAATGCCACGGGCACCGGACTCGTGTATTCGACCTTCCTCGGAGGGTCGGGCGCCGATTCGGGGAGCCGGATCGCCGTCGACAGCTCGGGCGCCGCCTACGTGGTGGGGAACACCGCGTCCACTAACTTCCCGACCTCAGCGGGCGCCTTCCAGACCGCCTTCGGCGGTGGCACTAGCACGGACGCGTTCGTCGCCAAGTTCGACCCCACCGCATCGGGTGCCGCTTCGCTGAAGTACTCGACGTTCCTCGGCGGCAGCGCCAGCGACTCCGGGAGGGGCATCGCCGTGAACAGCGCCGGCGAGGCGTACGTGACCGGCGGCACGAGCTCGGCCAACGAGTTCAGCACCTTCAACACCACCACCTACGGCGCATTCCAACCGGCGCTCAACGGGACAAACGGCAATGCCTACGTGGCCAAGCTCAACGCCGGCGGAACCGCGCTGCTCGCCGCGACCTTCCTGGGCGGGACCGGCAACGCCGCCGCGGGCGGCGACTCGGCGGCCGGGATCGGACTCGACTCGAGCAGCAACGTGTACATCACGGGGACGACGGCGTCGAGCGACTTTCCCACCAAGAACCCCGAGCAGCCCCAGAATGCCTCTGCCCCGGGGAGCAACGCCGACGACTCGTTCGTGACCAGGCTCGCGCCCGATCTCAAGTCCCTGGGCTACTCGACCTATAACGGCGGCGTCACCTACGACACCGCCACCGACATCGCGGTGGATCCGGCCGGCAACGCCTACGCAGTCGGCGACACCCTGGGCTTCCCACCCCTCAAGAGCCCCGTCCAGGTGCGCACGGGCGACTACGACGGGTACTTGACCAAGTTCGATCCGAGCGGCAACGTCGTCTTCTCCACGATCTACGGTGGCGGCGCCCGCGACTTCATCAACGGAGTCGCCGCAGACGGCTCGGGCAACGCCTACATCACCGGGCGCACGGACTTCTTCTCGCCGGGCTCCTTCCCGATCAAGAACGCCTTCCAGCCCCTCAACGGCGGCTTCGCGAATGCCTTCGCGGCGAAGATCAGCTCGACGCCGACGGCGGTGCTCGTCAACTCGCTGCGCTCCCGGGGCGGGCCGGTCAACGGAGGGACGACGGTCGTGCTGACCGGAACCGGCTTCACGGGGGCCACGGGGGTCTCCTTCGGGGGCACCGCGGCAGCGAGCTTCACCGTCGATTCGGACACCCAGATCACCGCGGTGAGCCCGCCGCACGCCGCGGGGCAGGTCAACGTGACCGTCACCGCTCCGGGTGGGACCTCGCCGGCCAACCAGGTGACCCTGTACGAGTACGCGGAGGGCGTGTGGAACCTCACCGGCTCCCTCAACACGGTCCACTACGACCTGCAGATGAGCCTTCTCAACGACGGCCGTGTCCTCCTCGTCGGAGGCCAGAACTCGATGTTCGGCAACACCATCCCCGCTACCGAGATCTACAGTCCGCTCACCGGCACGTGGACTCAGACCGGCAATCTCAACACCGCCCGCAGCGCCTACACGCTGACGCGCCTCGACGGACCCGCGTGTCGCTCGACGTCGCCGGCGTCCTACTGTGGCCAGGTCCTGGTGGCCGGCGGCTCTCCCAACAATGCGGGCAGCGGCACCACCGCGCTCAACACGGCCGAGCTCTACAACCCGGCCACCGGCACGTGGTCGTTCACCACCGGGAATCTCAACGCGGCGCGGGAGCAGGCCGCCGCGACGTTGCTCGACGGCCCTGAGTGCCACGCCGCCTCGCCGCCTGCCTACTGCGGCCAGGTGCTCGTGTCGGGCGGCTACAACCCCGCCACGTCGACCACCCTCAACTCGGCCGAGCTCTACAACCCGGCGACGGGCATGTGGAGCAATACCGGGTCCTTCGCGCACACGGCGCGTCTGTTCCAGTCCGTGCTCCTGAACAACGGCAAGGTGCTCATCGCGGGTGGAACTGGGAGCGACCCGACGGCCACAGAGATCTACAACCCGGCGACGGCCGCGTGGAATACGACCGGCTCGATGAACATCGGTCGCCAACGCAACACCCTGATCCTCCTCCAGGACGGGCGGGTTCTCGCCGCATCGGGCACCCCGCAAGGCGATCCGCCCCAGCTCGGGACGCCGCAGCAGGCGGGCGATTCCGCCGAGACCTACGACACGAGCACCGGCGTCTGGACCCTCGTGCCCAATCGCCTCGTCGGCGCCACCCGCGACAACCACGACAGCGCGGTGCTCCCGAGCGGTCAGGCGCTTCTCGCCGATGGCGGACGCGGCGGCCTGACCTCGGAGCTGTTCAACCCGGCCGGCAAGACGTTCAACTCTGCGGGCCTGCTCAACATCTCTCGTGGCTCGGGCAACCCGCAGTCGGGTTCCTTCTACGCCATCGTGCTGTCCAGCGACCCCAACTCGTTCGCCGCCAACTCGGCCGTGTGCGGGAACAACTGCGGCAAGGTACTCGTGGCGGGGAACACCGACACGGCCACGGCCGAGCTTTACACGCCGGCGCCGCGGGTCGATTCCTTTACCCCGGCTACGGGCGCGGAAGCAGGAGGGACCTCGGTGATCATCACCGGCCTAGGGTTCACCCACCACGTGCGCTCGGTGCTCTTCGGCTCGACCCCCGCGGCGAGCTTCACCGTCAACTCCTACGGTCAGCTCACGGCCGTAGCGCCTGCCGGCACCGGCTCGGTCCCGATCTCCGTGGTCAACGACGGCGGCGTGGCAGCCTCTGCGGGCACCTTCGCCTACCAGGCGGGCGTCGTGCAGCCGCCTCCTCCGACGCCTGCGATCACGGTCACGACTCAGCCGGCGTCTAGCGTGACAGCGTCGTCGGCCGCCCTGAACGGCTCGATCGGGACGGGTGGCGTCGCCACCGCGTGGGCGTTCCAGTACGGAGCGACGATGAGCTACGGCAGTACCACGGCGATTCAGAGCATTCCGGCCGGCAAGGCAACCGTCGCGGTGTCGTGGACCGTGACCAACCTGAAGCCGTTGACCACATATCACTTCCGGCTCGCTGGTTCCACCGGCACCGGCGCCAGCCTGACCAACGTCTACGGCCATGACCTGACGTTCACGACCAACGCGACAGGACAGCTCCTCCTCGACGGTGCCAAGCTCGGCGTGAAAAAGGGCGTGGTATCGGCGACCTTCAGTTGCTCGAGCTCGGTGGGTTGCACCAGCAAGTTCTCGATCGCCACCAAGTCCGGCACGGGCAAGAAGGCCAAGACGGTTACGTGCGCCACGACTAAGCAGTCCTTCAAGATTTCGGCGCACAAGCGCTTGACCGTGAAGGCAAGCGTAACCTCTGCCTGCGTGGCGCTGCTGCGCAATGCCAAGCACCACAGCATCGCCGCCAAGCTAACCGCGACTCCGAGCACCGGCCAGCATGGGGTGAGTAGGAAGGTGTCCCTGGTCCTCAGGTAGCGTAAGCCGGGATGTGCAAGGCACGATCTGTCCTGCTGCTCGTGATCGCATCGGCGGCAGTCTCGCTGCCCGGGAACGCGGCGGCGGAGCAGGCCTCGGATCCGTCCGCGACGGCGGCGGGCATGCTCGACGCGGGCAAGAATTTCAATTGCGCAGTGCTGGTGGATGGCGGGGCCCGTTGCTGGGGCTACGGCGCTAGCGGCCAGCTGGGCTACGGCAATACGGGAAGCGTGGGCGCCGACCAGACGCCGGCGTCGGTGGGGCCCGTCAACCTGGGGGCGGGACTAACGGTGCAGTCGATCAGCGCCGGCGACTATCACAGCTGCGCGCTGGCGACCGCGGGCTCGGTCGTGTGCTGGGGCTTGGGGGGCAACGGCAGGCTGGGCTACGGCAACACCAGCAGCGTCGGCGATGGCTCTCCCGACCTCAGCGTGGCGTCGGCCGGGTCGGTCGACCTCGGCGCGGGGCACACCGCGCTGGCGATCGCCGCCGGCGGTGCCCATACGTGCGCGATCCGCGATGACCACCGCGTGGTCTGCTGGGGCTACGGCTTCTACGGTCAACTGGGCTACGACGACGCGAGTAGCGTCGGCGACGGCGGCACGACCTTCACGGGCTACCCACCGAATCAGAGCGTGGCATCTGCCGGCCCCGTCAATCTCGGCCCGGGGCGCACCGCGGTAGCGATCAGCGCGGGCTACGAGCACACTTGTGCGATCCTCGACGACGGCAAGGTCCGCTGCTGGGGCAATGGGTTCAACGGGCGGCTCGGCTACGGCAACGTCGGCAACGTCGGCGACGGCTGCGGCCCGCCCCCGCAGGGTTCGTCGATGCCTCCCCCGTGCCCCGACTCCACCGCCTCCCCCCCGAGGGTCTTCGATCCCAGCGTGGCGTCGGTCGGACCGGTCGATCTCGGAGGCGGTCACAAGGCGAAGGCAATCAGCGCCGGCCGTGTGCACACGTGCGCGATTCGCGATGACGGTAACGTGGTGTGCTGGGGCTACGGAGGCGACGGTCGGCTCGGCTACGGCAATTCCACCGGCGTCGGCGACGGCGGTTCTGGGGATCCCAGCGTGGCGTCGGCCGGCACGGTCGACCTCGGGCCAGGGCACACCGCGAAGGCGATCAGCGCGGGCGAGACCCATACCTGCGCCATTCTCGACGACGGTACGGTCCGCTGCTGGGGCTACGGCGCCAACGGCCAGCTCGGCTACGGCAACACCAACAACGTCGGGGACGGCCTTCCGGGCGACCCTAGCGTGGCTTCGGCCGGGCCGGTCGACGTCGGCGGGCACACCGCGGTGGCGATCAGCGCGGGCAATGCGCATACCTGCGCCCTGCTCGATAACGGCAGTGTGCGCTGCTGGGGTTTGGGCGCCTATGGACAGCTCGGCTACTGCAACACCAGCAATATCGGCGACACGCCCTCAGACGCGCCTGGTACCGCGGGTCCGGTGAACTTCGTCTCGGGCGATGGCGGCGAGCCGTGCCCCCCGCCGGTCCCAGCCACCCTCACGCCGCCGACCATTTCTGGCCAAACGCTGCAGGGCCAAACGCTGACCGAGACGCACGGTACGTGGTCGCCGGCGCCGACCGCCTACACATACCAGTGGGAGCGTTGCGACGGCACCGGTACGGGGTGCGGAACGATCCCGGGCGCCGATACACAGAGCTATACGCTCGCCGCGGCCGATGTGGGCTCGACGATCAGGGTGCTCGAGACGGCGAGCGACGTCAGCGGCCCCGGCAGCGCTGCGACCTCGAGCGCGACTGCCGTGGTCACGCCCCCCGCGGCGACCGCAGCCTCAGACGCAGCCAGGTCCCGTGCCTTCCGCGCCTGTCTCGGGACGGTCACGGCCGATGCGAAGCATGCCAGGACGCTGACGCATCGCGGCTCCGCCCGCGCCCGCGCCCGGGCGCGCCGCCGGCTCGCAAGACGGCTGGCCCGTGGCCGCGGGCGGTGCGTGCGCGTCTACGGGCGGACGCCCGGTCCCGTCACCGGCCTGCAGGCCCTCGTTCGCGGCCGGACCGCGATCGAGCTCGGCTTCACCGCGCCCGGCACCGACGCCAGCAAACCCCCCGGTACCAACAGCTACGTGGTCAAGCAGTCGATGCAACCGATCCGCAGCCAGCACGACTTCGCCGCCGCCCACGCGCTGTGTAACGGCGTCTGCCGCTTCGCGGTGACCCAGATCGGGACGAAGATCGTCCTCCAAGTCACCGGGCTGCACCCGAACACCACCTACTACTACGCCGTCGCCGCCCGCGACAACGTCACCGCTCGACTCGGCCCCCGCACGCAAGCGGTCTCCGCGAAGACCCAGTAAGTGCGTGCCCGTTTCCGCGGCGTCCGATCGCCGCGCTGAACGGAAGGTGCGCCCCCAGAACGCAGTGCGGGCC
>JALYZL010000427.1 GCA_030948875.1 Actinomycetota bacterium | reverse complement strand
CCGAGGAGCCGGCGCAGCTCGGCCAGCGCTGCCCAGCCCGAGGTCTCGATCGCGCGCAGCGCGCCTCGCGCGCCTGGTCGGGACGAGCGTCGAACACATCCTCGGCCGCGACCGCTTGCACCACGATCAAGGAAACGTTATGGGCGACGACATCGTGGAGCTCGCGGGCGATCCGCGCACGCTCCTGAGCCGCCGCGCGCCGCGTCTCACCCCGCCGCCGTTCATGACGCGTCCGCAGCAGCTCGCCCCAGGACCACGACAGTACCGGCCCCCCGGCCGCAATCAGACCGGCGAGCGCTCCTCTTGTAGCCGCGGGCCACGGCACCAGGGCGAGCATGAAGCCAAGAGCCCACAGCGTCACCCGGGGCGGGCGCAGGGCTGCGAACGCGCACAGGGACAGATTCGCGAGCCCAAGCACGCGAAGGTCCGGCCACAGTGCCTGCAGACCTACCCCGGCCGCCAACGAAACCATCATCGCGCGCTCGGGATGGGGGCGCATCAACCCCAGCGAGCCCGCTTGGATGATCACGAGCACGACCGTCACCACCCGCGCCACCGACGACCCGTGCGGCCTCGACGCGAAGAGGGCGAGGATGATGGCGACGGCGGCCGCGATCAGCATCAAGAAGGCGCCTTGCGTCCGCCGCCGGGTCAGGAACCTCTGCATCGGCCTGATTGTGCCCCCGCCAGCCGCCGGGCGCATCGGACTCGCGGATGAGAGATGGTCGCGCCTCATCCTCGAGGACGAGCCGGCCGCGCGTTGGGGGCCCCGGCCGGCTACGCGCGACGGAAGCCGCGGACGGCGAGGGGCACGAAGATCGGCATCAGCCCGGCCAGCCAGGCGAGGGTTCCCAGCGCCGGGGTGAGCGCGCTGCCGTGTCCGATGGTGAGAGCGCGGGCGGCGTTGACGACCAGGGTGACCGGGTTGACGTCGGCGACGGTGTGCACGACTGCGGGCATCCTCGCGGTCGGGACGAAGGCCGAGGACGCGAACACGAGCGGGAACACCCAGATGAACCCGACCGACTGAGCCGTCTCGGGGTTGCGCACCGACACGCCGATGTAGGCGCTGATCCACGAGAAGACGTACGCGAAGCCGAGGACGAGCGCGAAGGCTAGGAACACGTCATAGATCGGCTGGTTGGGCCTGAAGCCCACGGCGAGGCCGATCAGCAACATCACCATCAGGCTGAAGAAGTTGGTCACGAGGTCAGCCGCGGTGCGGCCGATGAGCACCGCCGAGCGAGCGATGGGGAGCGAACGGAAGCAGTCGACGGACCCTGCCGCCATGTCCTCGGTGAGGCCGAGACCGGTGGTCAGCGCGCCGAAGGCCGCGGTCATGACAATGATTCCCGGCATCAGATAGTCGACGTAGCTCACGCGACCGGTATTGATCGCCCCGCCGAACACATAGCGGAAGAGGAGCACGAAGATCACCGGCTGCACAAACAGGTAGATGACGTACATCGGCCGGCGCAGAATCTTGCGGAGCTGGCGCGCGGCCATCACGCGGCTGTCGGCGATCGTCTCGACCAGGGTGAGGCGGCCGCGCTCGGCGACCGCGACATCGGCGGTACTCATGCTGCCTCCTGTGCGGGTGGTTGGTTCTCTGCCGGGCGCCCGGTGAGAGCGAGGAAGACGTCGTCGAGGCTCGGCTGTTGCAGCTCGATGGCGGCGATCGGCAGGTGCCGGGAGTCCAGGAGCCGAACCGCCTCGGCCGATGCGGCCGGGTCAGTCACGGTGAGCCGAATCTCGCCGCTCGCACGCTCGTGCTCGGTGTCCACGCGCGCCTGCCCGCCCGCGCCCAGACCCGCGAGCGCAGCCGCGGCGTCGTCGATGTCGGCGAGATCGGCGACGCGGACGCTGAGGACATTCCCGCCGATGGCCCCCTTGAGTTGGGCGGGGGTGCCCTCGGCCGCGATCCGGCCGCGGTCGACGACGGCGATGCGCCGCGCCAAGCGATCGGCCTCGTCGAGGTACTGAGTGGTGAGGAGCACGGTCGTCCCTTGCTGGCCGAGCTCTTCGACGAACCGCCACAGCTCCTGGCGCGAGCGCGGATCGAGCCCGGTCGTCGGCTCGTCGAGGAGGACCACGGGCGGGCGTCCGATCAGTCCGGCGGCGAGGTCCAGTCGCCGGCGCATGCCACCAGAGTACGTCGACACTCGCCGGTCGGCGGCCTCGACCAAGTCGAAGCGCTCGAGCACCTCGCGGGTCCGGGCCCGCGCCTCAGCGCCGGCGAGGCGGTAGAGGCGAGCGATCATCTCGACGTTCTCGCGCCCCGTGAGCTCGGCGTCGACCGCGGCGAACTGGCCTGCGAGACCGATCCGGCGGCGCACCGCCAACGGCTCGCGGACGACATCGTGACCGAGCACCTCGGCCCGCCCACCGGTCGGTTCGATCAAGGTAGCCAGGATGCGCACGAGCGTCGTCTTTCCCGCGCCGTTAGGCCCGAGGAGCCCGAACACGGTCCCGGCCTCGACCTGCAGGTCGAGCCCATCCAAGGCGCGGACCTCGCCAAAGGACTTCACCAGGCCTTCGACCTCGATCGCCACATTTCGCTGGTCAGTCATGTCGCTCCAACTTCGTTCGCTTGTACTCCTGCCACTCTTCCGCCAGGGCCGGCGACCGCGTCTCCCACCACTCGTAGAAGGCGTCGAGCTCCTCGAGCCGCGCTCGCCGCGAGGCCGGCGCGTCGGCCAACGCCTCGCGCCCGAGCGCGATCAGGGCGCGGGCTTCCCCGGCACCCAGGTCCCGGACCTGTTCATCCCACGCCTCGGGGCGGAGACGAAAGCGGTCAGCGCGCTCGCCGCGGAAGTGCAGGCGGTCGACCAGGCGGGCGCGGACGAGCATTCCCGTCGCACCGCTGATCGAGCCCTTGCTCGCGTCGAGTGCCTCCGCGATCTGGGCCGCCGTCTGCTCGGCCGGGTCACACACCAGCAGCCAAGCGAGCACCCGTCCCGTCATCCGCGGCAGGCCGTAGGACTTGGCCCACAGGTCACCGGTCGCGTCGATGAATTGCCAGAGCTTGTCGTCCATCGGAAGTTTCAGATATTACTGAACTATCGGATTGTTTGTGAGTCCCGGTGCTTGGTGGGCCGAGGCCGACGCTGAGCTGGGCGGCGTGGCGGCCCGTGACCTGCGTGGCACGCCGATGCGATGCGCGGCTGGCGACCTTCGCGCCCGCCGCTGGCCTGGTCGCGAAACGCGACCCACCGTCACGTTTCTCGACCAGGCCACGCGGAGCGTCACGGGCGAGTGACGCCGGGCACCAGGTCAGCTACTGCGTCGCAGCAACCTTCTCGGCCAGGTCAAGTCGTCGCAGCCGCCCGGCACCCGCCCGGCAGCCGCCCCAACGCCCCTCAGCGCGCCAAACCGCGCCCCACCCCCTACCCCCGATACCGCAGCCCGTCCAGCGCCATCTCGAGAATGTGCTCGATCTGGCCTGGCTCGCTCGCCGGGATCTTGGCAATCCCGCCGACCATCTGGATGACCTCGGTGAGGTCCGTGTCGGTGCGGGCGACGCGAGCCTCTTGGGCGCGCTTGAGGAGGGGCTCGCCCGCGGCCCAGAACGCAGCGCGACTGTCCTTGAAGAGGCCAGCGTCGCGGCCGACGTAGTTGAGGAGCTCGGGGGCGAGGGCCTGCTTAGTCACGAGGTACTCGACGAAGCGGCGTAACCAGCCCACCAGGGCGTCCCAGGGTGGGAGCTCGGCGAGATCGGCAGCGGAGCGGCAGAGGGCCTGCACCTCGTCGAGGTAGACGGCCTCGAGCAGGGCCTGGCGGGTCGGGAAGTGGCGATACAGGGTGCCGATGCCGACCTCGGCGCGGCGGGCGATCTCCTCCAGCGATGTCTCCGATCCGCCTTCCGCGAAGGCGTCGCGAGCGGCGGCGATGACCTTCTCGTAGTTGCGGCGCGCGTCGGCCCGCTTAGGGCGCGGTGGACCCAGCTGGGCCGCGGTATCTGTGGTTGTGCTCATAAGTGAAAACACTTGACAAACCGGAGGGTGCCTCCGTATAGTTCCGGAGGGAGCCTCCGCTTAGTTCTGGAGGTGGCCTCCACTTTACCACCGCTCCTTACCAGTCACAACAGTTGGGATCACCAGATGAACACCGCCTTGCTCTCCACTCCCACCCGGACCGGCGATCGCCGCCGCTGGATGGCCCTCGGGGTCGTCTGCCTCGCACAGCTCATGATCATTCTCGACACAACGATCGTGAACGTGGCGCTGCCCTCGATCCAGCGCGACCTCCACTTCACCCAAGGCAACCTCACCTGGGTCGTCAACGGCTTCCTCGTCACCTACGGCAGCTTCCTGCTCCTGGCCGGGCGACTTGGAGACCTGCTGGGCCGCAAGCGCGTGTTCCTCGCCGGAGTCCTCTTGTTCACCGCCGCCTCGGCGCTGTGTGGGTCGGCGCCCAGTCAGGGCTTTCTCATCGTCGCCCGCCTCATCCAGGGCGTCGGCGGCGCGCTTCAGGCCTCGGTGATCCTCGCCATCATCGTCACCGAGTTCCCGCAGGCAGCCGACCGCGCGCGGGCGATGAGCGCCTACGTCTTCGTCTCGGTGTCGGGCGGATCGCTCGGCTTGCTCGCCGGCGGAGCGCTCACCCAGGCCTTGAGCTGGCACTGGATCTTCTTCGTCAATCTCCCCATCGGCCTCGCCACCATCGTCCTGGGCAGGGCGCTGATCCCTGAAGAGAAGGGGATCGGACGCGGGCACGGCGTCGACTGGCTCGGCTCCGCCCTGGTCACCCTCTCGCTGATGACGGGGGTCTACGCGATCGTGCAGGCGACCAGCTACGGCTGGATCTCCTCTCAGGTCCTCAGCTTCGCGGCGCTGGCGATCGTGCTGATGGGCGCCTTCCTGAGCCTTGAGGCGCGGACCCCGAACCCGATCATGCCCCTGCGCATCCTGCACCTGCGCAGTCTGATCGGTGCGAGCGTGGTGCGCGGGTTCCTCGTCACCGGGATGTACTCGACGTTCTTCCTCGGCACCCTCTACCTCGAGCACATCCTCCACTACAGCGCGCTCAGCACCGGTCTGGCCTTCCTGCCGTGGACGGTGACCGTGGGCATCCTCTCCCTGGGCGTCACCGCGCGCATGGTCGCTCGCTTTGGGCCGATGCGCGTGCTCGTCGCCGGGATGGGCACGGCCATCATCGGGCTGGGGCTGCTTGGCACCACGGGGCTGCACACGAGCTTCTTCCCGACCATCTTCCTCGCGTACTTCTTCATCGGGCTGGGAATCGGGAGCGCCTTCATGCCCCTCCTTACGATCGCCATGGCCGACGTCCCCACCGCCGACGCCGGACTCGGCTCGGGAATCACCAACGTCTCACAGCAGGTCGCGGGTGCGCTCGGCCTGGCCGTCCTCGGGACCATCGCCACCAACCAGTCCAAGTCCCTCCAGGCCCATGGTCACGCGCTGGCCAGCTCCCTCATCGGCGGCTACCACCTCGCCTTCGCGATCGGGGCGACGAGCATCGCGATCGGGATCGTGACGGCGCTCGCCGTCCTGAGAACCCGCCAGGCGCCCGCGGACTCGGCGACGGCAGCAGAGCCAACGCCCGAGATCCCCGGGATCGAAAACCACCTCGCCCCGACCACCGCGCGGGCCGCGTGACCCGAACAGCCACCACCACCACCGTCGACGTAACCCCAAGGAGTCAAGATGTCCGCCCTCGCAGACCCCGTCACCGCCCGCCCGTCCCGGCACGTCACATGCTCGGGATGCGGCACGCGGTGGCGCGCCGAAAACGCCCCGCACTCTGATCGCTGCCCACGCTGTGACTGGCCACTGATCACCCGCACGTGGAGCCGAGCTGGCGGGCGCGCGTAGCCGCCGTAGCGATCAGCGGAGCCGGAGGCGCCGAGTCACCGTAGTCGCGTGCCCGCTCCTCACGGTGAGCCCCTCCGTCGAGGAGCGGGGGGATCCGCCTCCGGCCGGGGTGAAGTCGATCGTGAGCTCCAGCCGAAGTCGCTCGTCGCGCGTCAGCGCCTTCCGAGCTCGGGCGCTCGGGGCGATCCGAAGCGTCACCGCGAATCCGGTGCTCCTGGTCACGCTGCTTCCGTACTCCTTGGGCCCGCTGCCCTGGACGATGCGCGCCGCGAAGAGGAACGTGCCGGCGTCGGCGGGCTGGGCGGAGAGGCTGATCACCCCGCTCTTCGATACGACCGGCCGGCCGAACACGACCATGTTGCTGGGATTGGTGGGCGCGGTGGGCTGAGTAGGAGACGTCGGCTGAGTAGGCGACGGCCCCGTATATGTCGGGATGCTCCCGAACTGCTGCACGAGCGAGGCCTGGCTGGCAGCGAAGTCGGGAGTCGCTGCCGTGCCGTCCTGGTAGTGAGCGCCGAGCTGGTACGTGCCATCGGCGAGCTGCGCATAGACGCTCGCGTGACCGCTCGGGTCAAGGGGCTGCGGCGAGAGGGCCGGGACGCCGTTCACGGTGAATTGCACGGTGCCCAAGGGAACGATCGCGGTACTCGTATTCGAGACGGCGGCAGTCAACAGCACGCTGGAACCCGAGACCGCCGGGTTCGCCGAGGAGGACAGGACCGTCGCCGTCTGCGCGGACAGGATCGTAGGTTGCAGCGTGGCGTTGCTGGACTCGAACGCCGAATCGCCGCCATACGCCGCGGTCACGGTCGAGCCGGCGTCGAGGATGGCGGAAGGGCCGCCCGTCGTGTCCCCGCCCGCGCCGAGGGCGTAGGTACCCAGGCCGGTGCCCTCGGCGGCAAAGGAGACGCTGCCGGTAGGGAGGCCGGAGAAGACCGACGTGACGTCGGCACCGAACTGCACCGGCGTGCCGAAATGACTGGTGGCGGGCGTGGGCACGATCTGGAGACTCGTCGGCTTCAGCGTCGTCACGGCGCTCGAGATCGACGGGGGTGATGTGCCGACCGCGTTTGTGGCCGCCCCCGCGAAGGTATACGTGGTGGCGTCGGCCAATCCGGTGACGGTGATCGGGCTCCCGGTGCCGGTCGCCTGGGCTCCCCCAGGTGAAGCGGTCGCCGTGTACCCCGTGATCGGGCTGCCACCGGTCTGCGACGGCCCGGCGAAGCTCACGGTCACCATTCGCACGCCCCCAGTGCCGCCAGCGCCAGTCGGGGCATCGGGCGGATTGGCGTACGTGAACCGATCGCTGTAGTACGGCCCAGAAGCACCGTGAGCGTTGCTGATGGTGACATCAACGATGCTGCCAAGCGACCCCGGCGGACTCGTGGCCGTGATCTGCGTTTGGCGAGTCGACGGTGTAGGACGTGGCGGGCTGCGATCCGAAATCGATGCCTGATACTCCCGTGAACCCGAATCCGTGGATGGTCACCGAGGTGCCGCCGGCCGGCAATCCAGCCACCGGGGACACGCTCGACACGGAAGGCTACACCAGCAGCGCGAGGGCCACGGTGGTCACTGAGTTCAGCGATTCGGTGATTGCGAGCGCGGCGGTCCGGTCTCCGGCGGCCTTCGGCGTCAAGGCAACGTGGATCTGGCAATTCGCGCCGGCGGGGAGGACAGCACCCACGCAGCCGTTGGACTCGATCACGAAGTCTGCCGGATCGGCTCCCGTCAGCGCGACCGACGAGATCGCCGCGCCGGTCGGCCCGGCGACGACGGTCACTGGGGCGTATACGCCGGTCGACCCGATCGGCGTGCCCGGCCAGTCGATCGCTGCCGGCACGACCGTCTCAGCGGCCCCGGTGGACGGCTCGTTCAAGCGCACCTCACCGAACAGAGCCGGCGCATTGGGGTTCTCGCAATGCTGCTCGAAGAGCGCCCAGAACCGGTCGACGTTCCCGGACCCATCGATGTGTATGTCCTTAACGACGAACCGCCCATAGTCCATGTTGCAGCCGCGGCCGTCTCCGTACACGCTTACGCCGGGGGATCCGGCGGGCTGGAACGGATCGCGCTGCGCGTTGTCGTATTCACCGACATGGAGCTGCTGCCCTGACGGCGGCGCGAAGTCGATGGTGTAGCCAAACACCGCAGCCCCAGGCGTGGGCGTGCCCACCGTCACCCCTCCGAGCCCTCCACTGAAAAGGATCGTGTTCGGGGAATCGAAGACGAAGTCGGTTCCGCCGCCGATGTAGTCGCCGCCCTGGCTGATCATCGTGACCGAGCCCGTCGTCGCCGTCTGCGCCACGGCGGCTCCCGGCGTCGATAACAGCACCGCCAGCGTTGTGAGGGCGAGCGCGTACGACCGGGCCCAACGAACGTCCGTGACCACTCCGCGAGCTACGCGTCCCGACGCTCCCTACCAAGGGCAAAATGTCACACGAAAAAAAGGTCCGTCCCGGTGCGCCTGCCGTCAGACCATCGCCGGCTGGCTCGCCGCCGCCCGTAGCGCGGCGACCAGGGCCTCCAAACCGGCGACGTCCTCCCCCTCACGCGCCGCGTGCTCAAGGCGACCCGCGGCCGCGGCAACGGCGTGAGCACCGACGGTGCGGCTGGCGCCGGAGCTCCGGTGGGCGTGCCGGCACACGCAATCGAGGTCGCCGGCGGCTGCTCGCCGCGCAGGGCGTTCGCCGTCAGCGCGATGACCGGCCGCCGCGCCACCCCGAGACGGAGCTCCATCGCCCGGAGCGAGCGCGCGAGCTCATGGCCGTCGGCCCCGGGGAGCTGGATGTCGGTGAACACCAGCCCGTAGCGCTGGCGCTTGTAGCGCTCGAGCGCCTCCGCCGCGTCGCCGGCCGTGTCGGTGACGAACCCGATCATCTCGAGCTGCTGCTTGAGGACCTCGCGGTTGACGGGGTGATACTCGACCAGGGCGACCGAGAACAGGCCCGCCGCCAGGAGCATGACGACGGCGAGGAGCGCGCCGAAGAGCACGCGGATGCTCGGCCGGCGCCTCACCGCACCCCCTCCCAAGTGTGCAGCCAGGCCGTCACGTCCTCCGCCGCGAGCGGTGGCCCGATGTACCCGCCCTGGGCGCGCCAGCAGCCCGCCTGGAGCGCGACCAGCCACTCCGCTGGGCTCGTGCAGCCGTCGCACACGCCGTCGAGCCCACGAGAAGTCGTGCAAGGACTGTGCAAGGCGAAGCCCGCGCCCCCGAGTTCGGGGGAGGCGCTCGCCGAGCCGGCCATGGCCGGGGTGTCGCTGCCGATGGTCCAAGCCTGGCGGCGATTCGGGCGGTCTTCGCG
>JALYZL010000421.1 GCA_030948875.1 Actinomycetota bacterium | reverse complement strand
GCCGACCTGCGCGCCCTGATCGCCCCCCCGAACGCCCGGGTCCTCGGACCCGCGCCGCTCTTCCGACTGCGCGGGCGCGCCCGCTCACAGCTCGTGGTCAAGGCCGGGGACCGCGCGGCGGCGATCGCCGCGGTGGGCGCCGCCGTCGATTCCCTGACCCGCCAGCGCGCCAAGGGCGGGGTGAACGTGAGCGTGGATGTGGACCCGCAGTAGGACCCGCGCGCGCGGGGCGTTTGCGCGGGGCGTTTGCGCGGGTTCGACGTGATGCACGTTGAGGTCGAATAGCGACTTTAACGTGCGCCACGTCCGGGCGCCGGGTTTACCCTCCCTAGACTCCAAAGGGGATGTCTGAACAGCAAGAGGCCATCGACCGCGAGACCGAAGAGGACGAGCTCGAAGGCGACGAGGACGCCGAGCCGGCGATCGATCCCGAGCGCGCCGCGCGCCGTGCGGCGGCGCTGGCGCAGATCCGGAAGTTCGGCGACCCGATCCTGCGCACCAAGGCCCGCCCGGTCGATCGCTTCGACGAGGCGCTCCGGAGCGAGGTCGAGCGGATGGGCGAGCTGATGGTCGACGCCGTCGGCGTCGGCTTGGCGGCGACGCAGGTTGGCGTCCTCAACCGCGTGCTCGTCTATCGGGTCCAGCAGGAGTCGCCGGTGATCGCGCTCGTCAACCCCGAGATCGAATGGAAGGGTGGGGAGGAGGAGATCATGGAGGAGGGCTGCCTCAGCCTCCCGGCGGTGCTCGTCGACGTCGAGCGTCCCCTCCACGTCCGCGTTCGCGCCCAGGACGAGCACGGCGAGGAGATCCTCGTCGAGGCGACCGGGCTCGAGGCGCGCGTGATCCAGCACGAGATGGACCACCTCGACGGGGTCCTGATCCTCGATCGAGCCTCGCGCGACCAACGCAAGGAGGCGGTGCGAGCGCTGCGGGAAGCCCAGGAAGCGGCCTAATCCGGAGTGGCGTCATCGTCTGGACCCGCCGCGCGGCCGGTGTTCCTCGGCACGTCAGACTTCGCGGCCGCCGTGCTCGAGCGGCTCGCCGCCTCATCCCACCGCCCTGTGCTCGCCGTCACCCGGCCCGACCGTCCGCGGGGGCGCGGGCGCCGCCTCTCGCCGCCGCCGGTGGCCGAGACCGCCCGTGCGCTCGGGATCGACGTCTATCAGCCCGAGTCGGTCAACGACGACGCGGTCCGGGAGCGCATCGCCGCGGCGAATCCGGACGTCATCGCTGTCTGCGCGTTCGGTGCCCTGATCAAGGAGCCGCTCCTCTCCGACTACGAGACGCTGAACGTCCATCCCTCGCTGCTCCCCCGGTGGCGTGGCGCGGCGCCCATCGAGCGCGCGATCATGGCGGGCGACGGCGAGACAGGCATCTCGATCATGAGCATGACCGCGGGCCTCGACAGCGGCCCGGTGGGTCTGCGGGCGCGCGAGCCGATCGAGCCGACCGACACCTATGGGTCGCTGTCGGCGAGGCTCCAGCGCCTGGGCGGTGAGCTCCTCGTGCGCACCCTAGACGAGCGCCCGCCGTTCCAGGAGCAGGACGACGCGGGCGCGACCTACGCGGCCAAGATCGAGCCCGCCGACCGGCTGCTTGATCCGGCCCGCCCGGCGATCGAGCTCGGGCGCGTAGTTCGCGCCCTGACCCCCCACGTCGGCGCCTACGTCGAGCTCCCCGAGGGCGGGCGCCTCGGCGTCCGGGAGGCGGCCGTAGTGCCCTCGGGCCCACCCGCGAGAACGCTCGCGCTCGACGGCCCGTGGCCGGTGCTGGGCTGCGCCGAGGGCGCACTCGAGCTTGTCGTCGTGCAGCCTCCGGGCCGCCGCGCGATGGCGGGAGAGGACTACCTGCGCGGGCGGCGGTGAGCACGGTCGCATCAGCCAACGGCGTCTCGCCGGCCCGTACGTGTGCCTTCACGGTGATCCGGCGCGTGTTCGAGCGCGGCGCCTACGCCGACCGTGCCCTGACCGCCGAGGCGGCCGGACTGGGGCCGCGGGACCGCGCGCTCGCGACCCGGCTCGCCTACGGGACGATCCAGCGCCGCGCCACTCTCGATCACGTGGCGAGGGTGCTGGTGGGAAGGAGCCTCGATGCGCTCGATCCGCCCGTGCTCGCCGCGCTTCGCCTCGGGCTCTTCCAGATCCTCCTCCTCGGGGGCGTGGCCGACCACGCGGCCGTGAACGAGAGCGTCGAGCTCGCCAAGGCCGCCCGGGGCGGCGGCTTCAAGCTCGTCAACGCCGTGCTCCGCCGCGCGACCCGCGAGGGGCCGGCGATCCTCGCCGGGCTCGACGACGTCACCCCCGAACGCGCCGCCATCCTCCATTCCGTCCCCGAGTGGCTCGCGCGGCTGTGGTGGG
>JALYZL010000403.1 GCA_030948875.1 Actinomycetota bacterium | reverse complement strand
GTCCTGTGTCAATCTGCGCTGTCCGCGCAAGGCATGTGCGTGGAGGGCGCGGGCGGGGGACGTCCATCGCCGGCGGTGCATGTCTCTGCCGGCGCGGCGCGGGCGACGCGCGCGGTCAGGAAAGCGGGTCTAGCGCTCGTGCGCCAGAGGCGTGCGTGCCGACGCGTGGCGCGCTCGGGGCGCGTGTGTCCGTTCGAGTGCCTCTGTGAGCATCGTCAGGGTCTCGATGGTGGCGTGTTGGCGTTTGGCCGACCAGCCGGCCAGTAGCGGCTCGAGCTTGGACTCGAGAGTCTTGATGAAGCGCTTGGCGAGGCGCTGTCCGTCAGGGGTGAGCTCGATGACGGTCACCCGGCCGTCAGCCTCCCCGGCGCGGCGGTAGAGAAGGCCGCGGCTGGCGGCGCGGTCGACGAGCCGGCTGACATTGGAGCGATCACAGCGCAGCACCTCGGCTAGCTCGCCGATCGCGGCCGGTCGCATCGCAGCGCACATGAGCTCGGCTTGCTGGGCGGTCAGCCCCAGCTCCCGGCTGGTTTGCGTGTACGTGTCGTCCAGCGCCACGCGCAGTCGGCCCAGCGCCTGCCCGACGGTCCTTTGCTCCGCCGTCGCGTGTCGGTTCTGCATGGCTTCAGCGTAGCAAAAGAATGTGATGCCATCACGCATATCCGTGCTACAGTCATGCAAATACATGACATCATCATGTAATCGAGAGAGAGAACCCCAATGACCGGGATTGAGCAGACAGGAAGCGCGTTTACCGAGGCCGAGCTGGCCTACCTCCACGGCGAGCGTCGACTGGCTCGCATCGCCACGGTGGGCAAGGACGGCACTCCGCACGTCGTCCCGGTCGGCTGGACCCACAACACCGACACCGACACGCTCGACGTCGGCGGGCACAGCCTCGCGGAAACCAAAAAGTTCCGCGACGTCGCGTGCAGCGGCCGCGCGGCGATCGTGATCGACGACCTCGCCAGCACTAACCCGTTCCGCCCCCGCGCGATCGAGGTGCGCGGACGCGCGGAGGCGATCACCGGCCCCCAGCCCGTCATCCGCATTCACCCCGAGCGGATCGTCTCCTGGGGATCGAGGCGCAACGCAACGCCAGAACCGTCAACCGCACGAGCGGCCGACCCGCCGCCGGCAACCCGACGGCAGGTCACGATAGGACAAAAGGACGCGATGACTGAACAGCGCCAAGACCCGGCTTCGGTCACGCCTCGTGGTCGGTGCGACCGGCGAGCGAACGCGTGGCGCGCGGGAATTGCTCGCGCAAGGCAAAGCCGTCCGGGCGCTGGTACGTGACGGGTCTGACCCGAGCGCGCTCGTCGCCCAGAGAGTCGACGTCACCCCGTGGCGACATGCTCGACACCGACTCCCTCGACCAGGCGCTCGACGGCGTAAGCGCGCTGATCACGACCGCCCAGGGCAACATGGGACGCCGCAACGGCGACTCGCTCGCGACCGTTGACGACCGCGGAAACCGCAACCTCATTGACGCCGCGGAACGCAGCGCCTCCCTCAAGCGGTTCGTATTCACCAGCGTGCTAAGCGCCGACAAGGCTCCCACCGTCCCGCAGTTCTGGCAGAAGAAGATCATGCGCCGCGCACGACTACTGGGCCAAAGACCGGCAAGACGGGGCGGCTGACCGCCCTCGGTAAGCCCAACGCCGCGGTCAGCTCCGTGCACATCGTCGACGTCGCGGGCTACCTCGCCCGCGTCGTAGACGAGCCACGCGCGCTCGGTCGACGCATCGACATCGGCATGGACGGAGCGCTCACATTCGAAGACCTCGGCAAGCTCTCCTCCCATCTCCTCGACACGCCCATCAAGGTTCGGACCATCCCATGGGCACCCGTCAACGTGGCGATGAAGAACGGCGGCGTGTTTAGCCCGGGCCTCCGCGATTTTCGTCCCGTGCTCGCCTAGTTCTCCACCGGCCAATCGGTCGCCGACACCGCGCTCCAAGAGCAGCTGTTCGGGCCCGTACCGACCGTCGAGCAGACGCTGCGCCGCTACCTGCGCAAAGCCAGACTGACGGCGTCACGACCCCCGCAGCCATCAGGGTAGGCGTGAGTCGAACGACGCTTGCTTAGTGCCGGCTCCTGCTGAAACGCGCACACAACGACTCGCCCTTGACATAGGAGAGGCAGAAGCAGGAGCGAGGCGGGGACGCCGAGTGTGTCGTCTTCGCACCCGCTTCTACGAACCAGGAGCTACGTCGGCGGCGCCGAACGGCGCCGCCCGCACTTCTGCTCTGACCCGGGCGGCGCTCAGAGCGGTAGCCGCGGCTACATGGCCCGATAAGCAGAAGCGGGGGGTCCGCCGGCGGAGGTCGACTCGGGCGCGTGCTTCCACGCGCAAGAGCGATCATTACAGGCGACAACCGCCGGGCGCGCGCTGCCAAAGTACGTCCGACTCGCGAGGATTCGGTGGAAGTGCCGGAACTTCGTGGAAGCAGTCTCAAGAGCTTGCGGCTGCTTTGCCTGCCGGTCCTACTCAAACGGATGGCATCCCCGTCCGTGCTGCCGTCTCAGGTAGGGAGCTTCTGCTGCTTCTTGTCCTCGCAGCGCCGGTTTGACTTTGCCTGGGTGACACACGATGCTCCGATTTCGTGGGAGCGCTCGACATGACCGGTGTTCGTGAAGGGTACGCCGATCTCGCCGAGGTCCGGCTGCACTATGTCGAGGCCGGGAGGGCCCGCTCGTCGTACTGCTCCATGGCTTCCCGGAGTTCTGGTTTAGCTGGCGGTTTCAGATTCCGG
>JALYZL010000386.1 GCA_030948875.1 Actinomycetota bacterium | reverse complement strand
AGGGGCCGGCGGGCTCGCAGGGGCCGGCGGGCTCGCAGGGGCCGGCGGCGACGTCGGTAACGTATGGCGCTTGATGCCAGACGAGCGGTTGACCGGCTGGGGCTGGGCCGGCCTCGGGCTGGCCGGTTCACTGGCGATGACGGCGGCGGGACCCGCCCTCACCGGCGGAGGGGCGACGAACTGGTGGTTCACCGTCCACCTGCCGGGAGGCCACTCCGCTGACAACGCGGTTTTCTACGCGGGCGTGGCTGCCCTGTGCCTCGCCTGGCTCGGTCTCGGCCGCCGCCTCAGCCGCCCCCCGGCCACCAAGCCTTCCCGGCTCGCGCTCATCGGCGCCCTGTGGTGCCTGCCGCTCGTCTTCGGACCGGCCCTGTTCAGCCACGACGTGTACAGCTACATGGCCCAGGGGGAGATCCTCCATCTCGGCCTCAACCCGTACCACCACGCGCCGCAGGTCCTCGCCGAGTTGGGTCACCGGCATCTGCTCGCCACCGTCTCGCCCTTCTGGCGGACGACAACCTCGCCCTACGGGCCGCTCTTCCTCGGGCTGGCAAGCGTGATCGCGACCGTTGTCGGCTCGCATCTCATCCTCGGCGTGATCCTCATGCGCCTCCTCGAGGTCACCGGCGTGGTCCTGCTCGCGGTGTTCATCCCGCGGCTCGCGCGCGCCCTGGGAACCGATCCGGCCCGGGCCACCTGGCTTGCCGTCATCAGCCCCCTGGTCCTGCTCGAACTGATCGCCGCCGGGCACAACGATGCTCTGATGATCGGACTGCTGGTAGCGGGCGTGACGCTGGCCATGGAGCGCCGTCCGCTGCTCGGGATCGCCGTGTGTGCGATTGCGGCGACCGTCAAGCTCCCCGCGGCCGCGGGCATCGCCTTGATCGCCGCGGCGTGGGCGCGAGCAGAATGGGACGCCGCGGCCGCCGGCGCGGATCGGACCCGCGCGGCCGCAAAGGCCCTCGCGCTAGGCGCGGCGGTCACCGTAGCCGTGCTCGCCGTGGTGAGCGTCGCCACCGGACTCGGGCTCAGCTGGGTCGGGACCGGTGTGCTCTCGACGCCGGGCAAGGTCCACCTCGCGATCACGCCGGTGACGGCCGCGGGGTGGAGCCTCGCTTCCCTCCTGCACCTGCTCGGCGCCGGTGCCAGCTACCGCGGCATCGCGTCGGCGCTCGGAGTGGTGGCGCTCGCGCTGACCGGCGTGCTCGGGGTCGTGTTGCTGCGACGCGCGCGCTACGGGAACCTCGTGGCTTCGCTCGGCGCGCTGCTCCTCGTGTCCGTCTTCGCCGGCCCCGCGACGTGGCCTTGGTACCTGACCTGGGGGCTCGCGCTGATCGCGTGCTGCGCCGTCGCCCAGCGCTCGTGGCTGTTGCCGCTCGCGATCGTGCTCGCCGCTCTCGTGGTCAAGCCGGGTGGCATCCTGGCGCTGCCACTGCACGCGGCACCGATCGTCCTCGCCCTCTACGTGATCGCGGCCGCTGTCCTGTGGCGAGCGCACCGGCGGCGCGACGGCAACCGGTCGCCCGGACGAGTCCGTGGCCTCGCCGCCGGCGAGCAGGCCGCGCTGACCAATTCCTAACCGACGTGCAGCAAGCTCCCGCGATCCCCACCGAGCCCCGCCCCACCCCGTCCGGCGGCGCGCGCGCGCAGCGACCGGCGGCGCCCGACCGCGAGCGACTCCTCGACGTCGCCGTGATCGCGATCCCGTGCGCGATCGCGGCGCTCCTCGCCGTCCTGCAGATCACCGGCCGCAGCCTGTGGCTCGACGAGGCCGCGAGCGTGGCGATCGCCTCCCAGCACGGCGTCGCGCTCTGGCATGCGATGGAGCACGACGGCGGCAACATGCTCGCCTACTACGCGCTCCTCCACGGCATCATGGGGCTCTTCGGCCACGGCGTGCTGGCGATCCGCTTCGCGTCGGCCCTGGTGACGGTGGCGACGGTGGCGATCACCGGCCTGCTCGCCCGCAGGCTGTTCGACCGGCGCGTGGCCTTCGCGGCGGGCCTGCTCACCGCGACGAGCCTGACGCTCGTGTACTGGGGACAGGACGCACGCAGCTATGCCCTGATGATGACGTTCGTGGTGGCCTCGTGCCTCGCCTTCGTCGCGCTCGTGGACGCCCGCCATGGCGAGTCAGAACCTGGGGCTCGATCCGCGCGGTGGGCATGGGTCGCGTACGTGGCAAGCACCGTCCTCGCCGCCTACATGAGCTTCGAGGCCGTGCTCATCGTCCCCGCCCAGCTCCTCTCGCTCGTGTGGGCCGAGCGCCGTCCACTGCGGTCGATCATCTCTGCGGCAGCGGTCATCGGCGCGTGCTGCCTCCCGCTTCTCGTGCTCGCTGAGCGCCGCGGATCGAGCCAGCTCTTCTGGGTCCCAAGACCCAATTTCACCCAGCTGCACGAGATGCTCGAGGCGCTGCTGTCGGCTGGCCTTCAGCCGAACTTCCATCTGACCCCGAGCGGGTCCCCCGTGCTCGTGCTCACGGGTGTGCTCGTCCTCGCGTGCGCCGCGGCGATCCTTAGAGGTCGCCGGGCGACGTGGCAACAGATGCTCGTGCTGTGCTGGCTCCTCGTCCCCTTGGTCCTCGCGCTGCTCGAGTCCTATGTCGTGCAGCCGGTCACCCTGTCTCGCGTGGCGCTCGTCTCGCTTCCGGCGGCGTCGCTCCTGCTCGCCTGGGGCGCGATGGACCGCCGTGTCCCCCGGCTGCTCGGCGTGTGCGCCGTAGGCGCGTTGCTCGCACTGCGCGCGCTACAGCTCGCGCCGAGCTACGGCGCCTCGCCGGAGAACTGGCAGGCCGCCACCGCCCACGTCCTCGGCGCCGCGCGGCCCGGTGACTGCATCGCCTTCTACCCCTCCGACGGCCGCCAGGCCTTCTCCTACTACATCGGCACCGGCACGCCGGCCGCAGCGCGGGCACCGCGATCGGTGCTCCCCGCGGTCCCGTGGAGCGAGGTCAAGCCCTTCGTCGAGAAATACACGGCGCCGTCCGGCTCAGCGCTGTCCGGCATCGAAGCGGCGTGCCCGCGGCTGTGGTTCGTATCCAGCCACCGCGGTCAGAAGACCGGGCCCTCCACCTCCCGGTCCGACTACGTCCGCTACCGCGCGCTGCTCGGCGAGCTCAGCCGCGGATACGCCGGGAAGCAGACAGTCAGCTACGGCTGGGCCAGCCCGGTGCGGGTCGAGCTCTTCAGCCGCTGACCAGAGCTCACGGGCGCAGGGCGGTGCTGATGAACGTTCCGGTCGTCGCGAGGATGAGGAGCACGACGCTGGCCGCCATCAGCCGGTGGAACGCCTTGTCCTTGAAGCGGTAGGCGAAGACGAGCACCACGGGGAACGCCGTGATGAGCATCCGAGGGTTGGGGGGCACGTTCTCCGAGGTCACCGCCAGGAACGCGATCCCGAACGTCCACACGAGTGCCGGCGCCGGGATCCGAGGGCGCGTCTTCACGAGCAGGTAGAGCGCGTAGAAGAGGATGACCGCGCCGACCAGGCCGGCAATGTAGTTGAGGTTGATGTGGACGAAGGTGCGGGTGAAGTAGCTCTCGTTGATGATGCGCAGGACCAAGGTCACGAGGGCCAGCGGATTGGTCTTCTCGCTCCATTCGTGGTGCTGAGCGTAATAGCTGGCGAACGGCGTACCGGTCCACGCCCAGAGGAAGGCACCAAAGGCGACGATCCCCAACGGCGCCAGCAAGGGTGCGATCAGGGCCCGGCGCGCTTTCCAGCCCCGCCGGCGGATCTCGATCAGCGCCGCGACGGCGCAGGCCGGGATGATCGCCACCGCCGTTGCCCCCGCCGCGGTGGCGAAGGCGGCGAGCACCCCGGCGAGCAACCACCGCCTCCGCTCGAGGGCGAGGAGGCAGCCGGCGATGAGCGGGATCAGGACCCCCTCGGAGTAGACCATCGAGAAGACGACGGAGCCGGGGAAGAAGCAGAAGAGGAGCACCGCGCGGCGCGACGCCTCCTCGCCCCACCAGCCCGCGGTCAGGCGCTGGATGAGCACGGTGGCGATGAAGCCGCCGAGTCCAGAAATGAGGACTCCGGCGAGGAAGATCGAGCAGAGCAGCGCATGCTGGACAAGCCACATGAGGATCGGGTAGAGCGGGAAGAATCCCTGGGTGCTCTGGGTGTGAAGCACGTGGTCCGGGTAACCGAGGCCCGCGAGCCGGCGGTACCAGACCCCGTCCCAGTTCGACAGCTCCCGCTTAAGCGGCCAGTGCTCCCCCGCTCCCACGACAACCGCTACCAGGAAATAGAGCAGGCGAGAGGAGATGTAGACGACGAACGGGTAGCGGAGGCGCTCGATCGCCGGCGCGAGCCGGTCGAAGGGCAGGAGCCGGCGTACGGAGACAGGTCTCAACCCCGTCTGGGCGCGCCGCGGGGCCTGCACCGCGCCGTCTGACTCCGGGAGGGCCTCGACGGCCTCCTGCGGCTCCACTGCCATGGCGCCGCATTCTAGGTGGAGCGAGGCGTCAAGCCCCGCGGTGCCCGGCGCGCCGCTGACTACGCGCGGGAGAACGGTCGGTGGTGGGCGGCGCCGAGCTTGTCGAGCACGCCCACGAGGACAGCTTCGGGATCGAGGGGGGATCTGGGCGCCCGGGGCGGCTTGGCCGCGATGGGCGCCTCGGGCGCCTCGGGCGCGCGTTGTGCCTCGGCCACCGCGGGCGGCTCCTCGGAAGAGTTCACGCCGGCCGTCGCAAAACCTGCACCGGCGCCGCCGCCGGCCGCCTTGATCCAGAACACCCTTGAGATCGTCCGGGTTTGGGGCTTGCCGGAGGGGCTCGCCAGGCGCGTCCTGCCGGTGATGACGATCGCCAACGGGTCGCCGAAAGTCGACCCCGTCCTGGCCGACCGCCTGGTCCTCTCGGCTCTGCTCGGCGGCGACGACGCCCGGATCGACGACTACCT
>JALYZL010000378.1 GCA_030948875.1 Actinomycetota bacterium | reverse complement strand
AGTTGTTCGCCGAGCTCAAGGCCGAGCTCGTCCCGCTGATCGCTACGGTCTCCGGTCACAAGCTCGACGATTCGTGCCTCCACGGAGATTTCCCGGTCGAGCGCCAGCGTCAGCTCGTGCGCGAGGTGGTGGAGCGGATGGGCTTCGATTCGGGCGGGTGGCGGATCGACGATGCGGTCCATCCGTTCGCGGCCGGCTTCGGTTCGGGCGACGTGCGAATCACCACCCGGTGGGAGGAGTCCTTTTTCCCCTCGGGGCTCTACGGCGCAATGCACGAGTGCGGCCATGGCCTCTACGAGGCCGGCATCGCGGACTCGCTGCAGCGGACCCCGCTGGGCAGCGCCGAGTCGCTGGGGCTCCACGAGTCCCAGAGCCGCATGTGGGAGAACATGGTCGGGCGCGGCCGGCCGTTCTGCGGCGTGCTGGCGCCCCGAATCGCCGAGTTGTTCTTCGGCGGACGCCACGAGCGCATCGACGCCGACGTCCTGTATCGCGCCGTGAACCGGGTCGAGCCGTCCTGCATTCGCGTGGAGGCGGACGAGGCGACCTACGGGCTGCACATCGTGCTTCGGTTCGAGCTCGAGCAGGAGCTCATCGAGGGTCGGCTGGCGGTCGAGGATCTCCCCGAGGTCTGGAATGCGCGCTTCAAGCAATACCTGGGGATCGATGTGCCCGACGATGCCCACGGCGTGCTGCAGGACGTGCACTGGTCCTCCGGGCTCGTCGGCTACTTCCCCACCTACGCGCTGGGCAATCTGATCGCCGGTCAGCTCTGGCAGCGCGTCCATGAGGACCTGCCGGACCTCGATCAGCGCATCGCCGAGGGGGAGCTGGCTCCGTTGCGCGAGTGGCTGCGCGAGCACGTCCATCGCCACGGCGCCAAGTTCGAATCCGCGCAGCTGCTGCAGCGGGTCGTCGGTGCCCCGATCTCCGTGACCCCGTTCGTGAACTACCTCAAGGCCAAGCTCTCCGACGTGTACGAGATCGACCTGACGGCATAAGAGCTTTTAGGATCCGGGACCGCGAGGTCGTCGGACTCCACATCGGGTAGAACTGACCCACGACCGCAAACAACCCGTGAGAACTAGAACCGCGCCCCATTCCTAGAACCGCGCCCCATCCGCAGTCCCCGGCGCGGTGAGCGAGGAGACGAATAGATGTCTGAAAGTCCTGTGAGAGTCGCCGTCACCGGCGCTGCCGGTCAGATCGGCTACGCGCTCCTGTTTCGTATCGCCAGTGGTCAGCTGTTGGGTCCCGACACTCCGGTTCACCTATCGCTGCTGGAGGTCTCGCAGGCGGTAAAGGCCGCCGAGGGCACCGCAATGGAGCTCGACGACTGCGCGTTCCCGCTGCTGGCGGGGATCGACATCAGTGACGATCCGAACGCCGCCTTCGACGGTGTCAACCTCGCCCTCCTGGTCGGTGCCCGGCCTCGGTCGAAGGGGATGGAGCGCAGCGATCTGCTCGAGGCCAACGGCGGGATCTTCAAGCCGCAAGGCAAGGCGCTGAACGATCGCGCTGGCTCCGACATCAAGGTGCTGGTGGTCGGCAACCCCGCTAACACCAACTGCCTGATCGCCAAGAGCAACGCGCCCGACATTCCGGGTGAGCGCTTCACCGCGATGACGCGGCTGGATCACAACCGCGCGATCGCGCAACTCGCCGCCAAGACCGACAGCGCCGTCAAGGACATCACCAACATGACGATCTGGGGCAACCACTCGGCCACGCAATACCCGGACATCTTCCACGCCAAGGTGGGGGGAAAAAGCGCAGCCGAGACCGTCGATGACCAGGAGTGGCTGGAGAGCGACTTCATTCCCACCGTGCAGAAGCGCGGCGCCGCGATCATCGAGGCGCGGGGCGCGTCGAGCGCGGCGTCGGCGGCGAACGCCGCGGTCGACCACGTGCACGACTGGGTGCTGGGCACGCCCGAGGCCGACTGGGTCTCGATGGCGATCCCGTCGGACGGCTCCTACGGTGTCGAAGAAGGGGTGATCTCGAGCTTCCCCGTCACCTGTGCTGAGGGGTCCTACGAGAT
>JALYZL010000360.1 GCA_030948875.1 Actinomycetota bacterium | reverse complement strand
CCTCGACCGAGACCGACACGAAGCTCTCGCCGCGCGCGAGCGCGAGCGCCGCGCGCGTGCGGGAAGCGGCCACGCAGCCCGTCACCGTCGCCACCTGGCCCGAGCACCACGGGTTGGCGGGCACTCCCACGCACGCGCTCGGCATGGTCGGGAGGTTGGCGGGGAGTCGGTGCATGACCACCGCGGTGCGGCGCGGATAGTGATCGGTTGGCAGGCACGGGACGGGCCCGCCGGCGACGAGCGCGATCTCCGAGTCGCACCCAGTCTCGTCGAGGAAGAGGAGGTTGAGGTTCGCCGGCACGCTGGCGCCGTTGCAAGTGGGGTAGGCGGATTGCAGCGCCGCGGCATCGGGCGAGACGACGGCGCCGCCCGCCTCCGTGTTCCCGTGGTAGCAGTTGGTTGGTTCACCGTTGATGTTGAACTGATCGAAGTCGCCGTTGGTGGCATTGCCGAAGAAGCCGTTGTGCTGGTAGGTGTTGTCGATCAGCGCATTGCCGTACTCGTCGTACAGGCAGCTCCCGGAGCCGAGGATCGGGTTGTCGGGCTGCCCCCCCGTGCACGGCGCTCCGCTGTCGGGATAGGGGACCATGATCGTCCCCCAGGCGCCGTTGTTGGCGAAGGTGTTGTTCATCACCGTGTCGTTGCGTCCGCCCGAGATCGACATCCCGGTGCCGACCGGACCCGCCGCCGCCTCCCCGGCCGTGGGCACGTTCGGGTTGTTGTTGTCGTGGACGTAGTTGTGGATGAACACCCAGCACGAATGAGTGTGGGTGATCGGGCTGATCGCGTTGTTCGGGCAGGTGCCGTCCTGCGGCGGCGGGTTGTCCCCGTTCTGGCTGTTGGTGTCGAACCCGTCCTCGTTGTTGTCGAACTGCGAGTTCTCGACGACGAGGTTGCCGCCGGAGTTCGAGCCCGAATAGCCGAGCGCGTTGTACTCGCTCCATGCGCCATCGATCGTCTGGTTACAAAGCTGGGCGCAGGCGCCGATGTACAAGCCGGAGTCGTTCATGTTGCTCGTGTACGTCTGATTCCAGGTGCCGCCGCTCCAGTTGCTCGAGAAGATCCCGTACTCCGCCGCCGAGGCCCTGCTCTGCGCCGTCGAGCCGTCGTAGTACGTGCTCGTGGCGGTCAGGTAGGAGCCGTTGAATCCGTAACCGCCGACGGTGCTGCTGTCGTAGCCGCCGTTCCACCAGAACTCGTTGCCGGTGATGTATGTGCTCCCCGACCCGCCCGCCGTTCCCGCATTTCCACCGGCGCCGGCGAGGAAGTTGCAGGCGGTCATGTTCTCGACCGAGACGTTGCCGGCTTTCCACACCATCACGCCGTTGACCCCGCCGGGGCCGGCCGAGGTCGGTGGGCCGAAGTTCTGGTCCGCGGCCGCGGAGCTGCACTGCGGCGTTCCCGGCTTCGTTCCGTCGACCACGACGGCGTTTCGGTCCATCCCGCGCAGCGTTAGGTCCGGCGTGGCGATCAGCACCGCCGCGGGGTACTTCTCCCCGGATCCGCTCACGCTCTGGGTCGACGCCGTCTTGTAGTCCCCCGGCCCCACGAGGATCCAGTCATGCGGCGCGGCGGCGTCGACCGCGGCCTGGATCGTCGCGTACTGCCCGGACACACCGTTGTACGTCCCGACCCGGAGCACCTGCGCGATGGCGCCGGGCGCGAGCATCAGGCAGGCGAGGAGGACGATGCCTGGGAGAGCGACTGCGTGACGACGCATGCGTGGGCTGCACTCTGTCATGGGGGGCGGCGATCCTACCGGCGGGCCGGGCGGGCGCGCCGTGTGGGGGCCGGTCCGAAACGATGTCGATCAGTCCGGACAGGTCGGACCGAAGGACATCGGTTCGCGCGCACACCCAGCCCCGCGCCGCCCCGCCTCGCCCCGCCTCGCCCCAACGCCAAACGCGAAGCGCCCCGCCCCTACGTCCCCGGATGCAGATCGAACTCCACCCCGGCGATCTCGACGTCATCGCCGGCCGCGAACCCCTGGGCCTCGAGCGCGCGGATCACCCCGATCCCGCGCAGGCGCTTCTCGAGATGCGCGAGGGCCTCCTCGTTGTCGAGGTCGTAGCGGGCGAGCAGGCGCTCGACCCCGGGTCCGCTGACGCGGTAGCGGCGATCGTCTGTGCGCTCGACGCTGAAGCTCCCACCCGTCCTGGGGCGGAAGACCTGGTGCTCGGCGAGCTCGTCTAGGGCCGGCGCTGCGTCCACCACGGCGGCACCCAACACGGGAACGCGGTGCAACAGCGAGCGCCTCAGCTCCTCGAGCCCTACCCCGCTCATCGAAGAACTCACGAGGATGGGCACCTCCGGGCCCAGGCGGTCTCGCCACTCCCCGGCCGCGGCGGCCGCCGCCTCAGGACCGAGGAGGTCGGCCTTCGAGAGCGCGAGGATGCGCGGGAGGGCGGCGAGACGCTCGTTGTGCAGGGCGAGCTCGCGCTCGACGGTGGCGTGGTTCCCGACGGGATCCGAGCCGTCGAGCGGTGCCGCGTCGAGGACGTGCACGAGCAGGCGCGTCCGCTCGACGTGGGCGAGGAACTCGTGTCCGAGGCCGGCTCCTGCGCTCGCACCTTCGATCAGGCCCGGGATGTCGGCGATCACGAGCTGACGATCATCGCCCTCGAGTGTCCCCAGCACGGGCTCCAAGGTCGTGAAGGGATACCCGGCCACCTTTGGGGCGGCGCGCGTGAGCCGCGTGAGCAGGGACGACTTGCCGGCGTTGGGCAGGCCGACGAGGCCGACGTCGGCGAGGAGCTTGAGCTGCAGGGTGACCCAGCACTCCTCTCCGGGCAGGCCCCGCTCGGCGAACCGCGGGGTCTGGTGGGTCGCCGTGGCGAAGCGCTTGTTCCCTCGACCGCCGCCGCCGCCGCGCGCCGCCTTGGCCCGCTGCCCCGGCACCAGCAGGTCGAAGCGGGTGCCGTCCTCGTCACGGACCACCTCAGTGCCGGGCGGGAGACGCACCTGAAGCGTCTCGCCGTCCGCTCCATGGCGCAGCCCGCCCTGCCCGTGCCCCCCGCGCTGCGCCTTGAACTGGGCGCGTCGCCGGAAGGCCTGGAGATCGCGGAGCGAGTCGTCGCATACGAGCACCACGTCTCCCCCGCGCCCGCCGTCGCCGCCGTCGGGGCCGCCGCGCGGGACGTGGGCCTCGCGACGGAAGCTCAGGCAGCCGTCGCCGCCGTCGCCGGCCAGTAAGTGAATGCGCGCACGATCGCTGAGCACGTGATCATCCTGGCAGCTGGATGACTCCCGCGGCCGCCATAATGCGAGCCAAGGATGGCGAGCGGCGGCCATAGCGGGAGCGATTCCGTTTTCCTCATCACCGGCGCCTCGAGCGGGATTGGCGCCGCCACCGCGCGCGCCGCCGCGCGCGAGGGCTACCGCCTCGTGCTCGCCGCGCGCAACCAGAAGCGCGTCGATGCCCTGGCCGAGGAGCTCGGCGGCGCGGACCGTGCCCTCGCGGTGCGCTGTGACGTGACCGAGTGGGATCACCAGCAGGCGATGGTCACGACCGCCCTCGAGCGCTTCGGCCGCCTCGATGTCGCGTTCGCCAACGCCGGCTTCGGTGCCTCGCGCGGCTTTCTCGAAGAGTCTCCCGAGCACTGGCGTTCGATGGTATTGACCAACGTCTACGGCGCCGCGCTGACCATCAGGGCGACGATTCCCGCGCTCAAGGAGTCCCGGGGCCACCTGCTCCTGACCGGCTCGGTCGCCGGCCGCCGAGCTCTGCCCGGGTCGCTGTACTCGGCCACCAAGTGGGCGGTCACCGGCATGGGCGAGTCTGCGCGCCAGGAGCTCAACGGAACCGGGGTGCGCGTCACCCTGATCGAGCCTGGCATGGTCGACACTCCGTTCTTCGACAACCCCGGCGAGGGGCGCTTGGAGGCGGACGACATCGCGCGCGTGGTGATGTTCGCGGTCTCGCAGCCCCCGCACGTCGACGTCAACGAGATCCTCGTGAGGCCCACAGCGCAGGAGGGCTGATGGGCGGCGATCGCCGGGGGCGATGATGAGCGCCGTGGACCCCGGCGCTGATCAGGAGCCGACCAGACCGACGTGCTTCCGACCCACGACAAACGAGAGCTGGCCGCGATCTTCGCCGGCGGCATCGTCGGCGCACTCGCGCGAACCGGACTTGCCGAGGCCGCCCCGCACAACGCCCGGAGCTGGCCCTGGGCGACTTTCGCGGCCAACATCTTGGGGGCGTTCCTACTCGGCTACTTCGCGACAAGGCTTCAGGAGCGACTCCCGACCTCGTCCTATAAGCGACCGTTCCTCGGCACCGGGGTGTGCGGCGCGCTGACCACCTTCTCCACCGTGCAGGTGGAGCTCTTCCAGATGGCGCAGGCGCACCAGCGGGTGTTGGCGAGTGCATACGCCCTCGCGACGGTGGTCACGAGCTTCCTCGCCGTGGCAGGCGCGACCGCTCTGGTGCGACGCGTACGGATCGTCATATGACCGTCGGGACGTGGGCGCTCGTCGGCGTACTCGGCGGCGTAGGGGCCGTCGCTCGGTTCATCGTCGACGGACTTGCCGGCGAGCGAGCCCGGGGCGAGTTCCCCTGGGGCACATTCGTGGTCAACCTCACCGGTGCGGCACTGCTCGGCACCCTCGTCGGCGCGGCGGTGACCGGTAACGCGCTCGTGCTCGCCGGCACCGCGACGCTCGGCTCCTACACCACCCTGTCAACGTTGATGCTCGAAACGCACCGCCTCGGCCAGGATGACCAGCTCCCGATCGCCGCAGCCAATGTGCTGGCGTCGATGTTTTTCGGATTCGCGGCAGTCGCGCTCGGCCACGCGATCGGAGCGGCGTTGTGAACGAGGATTGCCTGAAGCTGACCGCGTACTTCGCGGAGCGGGACCGCAGCGGAGGACGATTTCTCGGGGACGCGCTACTCGACATCTGCGCGCGCCATCGGCTTCAGACGAGCGTGCTGCTGCGCGGCGCCGAGGGCTTCGGGCTCCACCAGGTTCTGCAGACCGACCGGCTGCTCAGCCTCTCCGAGGATCTCCCGATAGTCGTCGCGGCCGTCGACACTCGCGAACGGATCGAGGCGGCGCTGCCAGAGGTCGGAGCGGTCGCCAGCCACGGTCTGCTCACCCTTGAGCGCGCACGGATGCTCACGGGCCAGGTGGACCACGTCTCGCTTCCGGAGGAGCTCCACGAGGCGAGCAAGCTGACCGTGTACTGCGGACGCTATGAACGATCCGACCGACAGCCTGCTTTCGTTGCGATCGTCGACTTGCTGCACCGCCGCGGAGCGATGAGCGCGAACGTGCTGCTCGGCATCGACGGGACCGCGCACGGCGTCCGCGAGCGCGCCCGCTTCTTCGGACGCAACGCACAAGTCCCGCTGATGATCATTGCGGTCTGCCATGGCGCCGACCTGAGCGCACTGCTTCCTGAGATCGCCGCCCTGCTCGAACGCCCGCTGCTCACGCTCGAACGCGTCCGAATCTGCAAGGTCGACGGCCGCCGTCTCGCCGAGCCCCAGCAGCTCAGCGAACCTGACGAGGCGGGCATGACGACGTGGGTGAAGCTGATGGTCCACGCCGACCAGGACACACGACACGCCGGCCGGCCTCTCTACGTCGAGATCGTTCGCCGGCTCCGCCGGGCCAAGGCCAGCGGCGCCACCGTCCTCCAAGGGATCTGGGGCTACCACGGCGAGCGCCCGCCACAAGGAGACAAGCTGCTCTCGCTCCGGCGTCACGTCCCGACAACCACGATCGTCATCGATACACCAGAGCGGATCCGCCAGTGGTTCGAGATCGTCGACGAACTGACCGACGAGGCAGGTGTCGTTACCAGCGAGCTCGTGCCCGCCTTCCGCGCCCGCGGCGAATGGGGCGAGGCCGGCGGGCTGAGACTCGCCGATAAGCACCCACGGAGCTGACGAGAACATAGCTGTCGATGCGGCCCTCAGTCCGGGGGCGGTCGTAGCATCCTGTCCGTCCGGGCTCGACCCGGCACGTCAACTCGGGAGGTGGTAGGTCGTGAAAGCGTGGCTTGAGGACTTCAAGAGGTTCCTGATCCAGGGAAATCTCGTAACGCTCGCCGTTGCCTTCGTCATCGGGGCTGCGTTCGCCGCGGTGGTCAAGGCGCTCGTCGCCGACATCATCACCCCGATCATCGCGCTCATCTTCGGCCAGCCCGACTTCGAGAACCTGTCCTTCACCATCAACTCGAGCCGCTTCCTCTACGGCGACTTCCTCAACGTCCTGTTCGCCTTCGCAGCGACCGCCGCGGCGGTGTACTTCTTCGTGGTCAGGCCTTACGACACGCTCCAGGCGCGCCGATCCCGGGGAGCGGACCCCGACGTCAAGGCGTGCCCCGAGTGCACCACCGACATCCCGTTCAGGGCACGCCGTTGCCCGGCCTGCACCGCGCAGCTCGCGCCGACCCCTTAGCTACTCGGCGTCCGCAACGGAGTCGGCACGGACGCCGACTCCGCGTCGGCCGCCAGCCGACTCCGCCGCGACCGAGATCGTGCGCCCACGACGGCCGGTGGTGAACTGCACCGTGCCGGCCGACTTGGCGAAGATGGTGTCGTCCTTGCCGATGCCGACGCCGACGCCGGGCCGGAAGCGGGTGCCGCGCTGGCGCACGATGATCTCTCCGCCCGTGACCTTCTGACCGGCGAAGACCTTCACGCCGAGGCGCTGGGCGTTGGAATCGCGGCCGTTCCGGCTCGAGCCGAGGCCTTTCTTATGTGCCATTCGCGGCCTCCTCTGGTACTGCTGCCGCCGCGGGAACTTCGGCGCCAGCCGAAGTTCCGACGGAATCGGCCTCAGCCGATTTCGCAATCGCCGTCACGCGGATGCGCGTGAGCTCCTGGCGATGGCCGGTGCGGCGCTTGTAGCCGCGCTTGGGCTTGAACTTGACGATGCGCAGCTTGGGGCCGCGCTCGTGCGCGACTACCGTGGCCTTGACGGTGACGCCGAGGAGATCCTCGCCGTCGAACACGTCATCGCCGTCGACGTAGAGCAACGTGGGGAGCGTCACCTCCGCGCCCTCTTCCACGGGCAGGCGCTCGACGAGCAGGGTCTGGCCCTCCTCGACGCGGTATTGCTTTCCGCCGGTCTTGATGATCGCGTACATCGCTATTCGGATGCCGCCGGCGTGGTTTCCGCCCGGGCACCGGAACGGCGCCGTCCGCCTCTGCGGCCACGGCGCCGAGGCTTCGATTCTACGCCATCGTCGTCGGCGCCGCCGTTCTCGGGCGGCCCGCCGTCGTTCGCCGCCTCGATCTCACCCACGAGCGAGGCGACCGCTTGGCTCCGCCCGACCTCGTCGATACGGACGAGCCGCTTGGTCCCCACGTGACGGCCGCCCCCCTTTACCGAGATGATGTAGCCATCGATCTTGGCGACCGCGTCCCCCGGGCTGTACATGTGGGGCTCGACGATCTCCACGTGGACCTCGTCGCCCTCGTGGAAGGGCAGCGCGCGCTCCAGCACCTGTTCCCGGTCGCCCTCCAAGAGGACGTTGAAGTGATCGAGCGGGAGCCCCTCGGAGCCCTCGAAGTGGAACCACTTTCCCGTCTCCTCCTCGATCGCGTGCAGGACCCGCGCGTCGTTGCCGGTGATCTCGGCGCTCACGCGCGGGTTCATCTGGATCAGGAACGCCTCGGCTTCCCTCTCCTTGGCGAGGTCGCGCAGCTTCCGCTCGAACTCGATCGCCAGCGTCTCCTCGGACTTGATCACACCTTCGCCGCGGCAGGTGGGGCAGGGCCGGGTCATGATCTCGCGTACGCCGTCGGTGACGTTCTGGCGGGTCATCTCGACGAGGCCCAAAGGCGAGATCTCGACCACGAACGTCTTCGTCCGATCCTCGTCGAGCGCCTTGCGCAGCGTCCCCAGCACGGCCTCGCGGTTACGCGAGCGGGCCATGTCGATGAAGTCGATGACGATGATGCCGCCGATGTCACGCAGGCGGAGCTGGCGGACGACCTCGTCGGCGGCCTCGAGGTTGGTCTTGGTGATCGTGTCCTCGAGTCGGGCGCCCTTGCCGCGACCGATGAAGCTTCCCGAGTTGACGTCGATGACGGTGAGCGCCTCGGCGTAGTCGATGATCAGGTAGCCGCCGCTCGGGAGGTCGACACGACGCGAGAGCGTGGAATCGAGCACTTCCTCGACTCCGAAGGCATGGAGCAGCGGCGTCTCCTCCTCCCACAGCTCCACCCGGTCGACGAGCTCGGGCGCGGTGCGAGTGAAGAACGACACCAGGCGGTGGTGCTGCTTGGCATCGTCGACGATCGCCCGCTCGAAATGCTCGGAGTAGATGTCCCGGACGACGCGGACCGAGAGGTCCGCCTCCTGGAAGACGAGCGCGGGGGCGGGCGTCTCCGCCACGCGCTTCTGGAGCACCTCGCCGAGCTTGAACAGGTACTGGAGCTCGCGCTCGAGATCGGCGCGGGTCGCGCCGTGGGCCGCGGTGCGGATGATCGCTCCGGCGCCCTTGAGGTCGAGCTTGGCCGCCTGCTTGCGCAGGCGCTCGCGCTCAGGCTCGTCGAGTCGGCGCGAGACGCCCACTCCCTCGCCGTAGGGCGCGTAGACCATGTAGCGGCCGGCGATCGCCAGGTCCATCGATAAGCGCGCACCCTTGGTCTTGAGTGGGTCCTTGACCACCTGGACGACGACGTCCTGCCCGGGCTTGAGCATGTCGGTGATCTGTCTCCCTTCCCGGCTCGAGCCGCGACCGCGCCGCGGCGCTTCGACGCCCGGGAGCACGATCTCGTCGACGTGGAGGAAGCCGTTCTTCTCGAGTCCGATGTCGACGAAAGCGGCCTCGAGGCCGGCGAGGACGTTGTCGACGCGGCCCTTGTAGATGTTGCCGACGATCGACCGGTTGCCACGACGCTCGAGGTAGAGCTCGGCCACCTGGTAGCCGGCGGCCGGTCGCGTGGTCTTACGGCGTCGCCGCGTCGTCGGCTTGCGCGGGGCGACGGTGCCCGTCGCCTCCAGTAGCGCGACGCGGGTCTCCCCGCGGTTGACGCTGACCAGCACTTGCTTCTTCAATTGTGTGTCTCAGTCCTTTGGTTAAGAAAGTAGGGCCCGGCCCTTTCCCGCAGACGCAATCCGAGCCTGGATGTGGATCGACTGCAGGAGGCCAAGGGCGATGAACGTTACGAGGACCGACGAGCCGCCGTAGCTCATGAGCGGGAGCGGGACGCCGGTGATCGGCATGATTCCGATCGTCATGCCGACGTTCACGAAGACCTGGAACATCAGCATCCCGAGGATGCCGGCGGCGATCAGGGCGCCGAACAGGTTCTTGGCCATCGTGAGAATACGTAGTGCCCTCCATATAAGCAGGGCGTAGAGCAGGAGTACAAGCGCGGCCCCCGCGAAGCCGTAACCCTCCCCGATCACGGCAAAGATGAAGTCAGTCTGCGGCTCGGGGAGATAGCCGAGCGTCGTCTGGGTCGCGTTCGCCACCCCGGTGCCCGTCTTCTGACCCGAGCCGATGGCAATGATCGACTGGTTGATCTGATAGGTCTGGCTTCGGGGGTTGGTCGACGGGTGCAGGAAGCCGGTCAGGCGCTGTACCTGGTAAGGCTTGAGCACGTGCACGCCGATCGACGGCGCGACGACGAGCACCACGACGATCGCCGTCACGAACAGCGCGGCCAGCGCGGTGAGCTGCTTCCACGAGGTCCCAGAGAAGAAGAGCAGGGTGACCGAGATGGCCACGAAAGCCAGCGCGGTGCCAAGGTCCGGCTGGGCGATGACGAGCAGGGCCGGCGCGAGCGCGAGGAGCATGATCCGGGCGGTGGTCTGGCGCTCGTGCAGGCGGCGGGCACGGTCGACGGCGAACGCCGCCAGCGAGACGACGAGCAGGACCTTGGCGAGCTCGGAGGGCTGTACCTCGATGAACGGGAAGGGAATCCGCCGCTGGGCCCCGAGGGTGGGTGGCGCGAAGGCGAAGACGGCGACGTTCGAGGCGATGAGGACCGCGTACAGGCCGTAGCGGTACTCGCGCAGGCGGGTGTAGTCGATCCGGGCCAGCACCACGGCGATGATCGCCCCCACACCGGCGTAAACCGCCTGACGGTTCGAGAAGCTGCTCCCGAACGCGCCGTGGAGGGTCACGACCGAGAACACGATCAGGCCAATGGCCGCGAGCGCGAGCAGGGGGTCGAAGAGGAAGATCGTTCTCGGGCGGATCTCCGAGGTGTCCGGGGTCGCGCGGTGGAGGTGGGTCGTGAGGCTCACAGCGTTCGCGACGTCCCCGCTACGTATGCCCCCGGCTTGCCCATGAACCATTGCGAGAGGATCTGCCGCGCCACCGGCGCCGCCCCCACCGCGCCGAACCCGCCCTTCTCGACGGTGACCACCACCGCGATCGGCTTGCTCGTCGCCGTCGCCGGGACGTAGCACGCGTACCACGCCTGGTCGGGCTGGCCGACGTGCTGTGCGGTTCCCGTCTTGCCGTAGACGGGCTCGGGGAAGGTGCCCATCACGCTCGCCGATGTCCCGCCCGGGGCGGACGCCGCCTCGCGCAGGCCCGTGCGGATGGCGTCGAGGTAGGCCGGATTGATGTTGATGTGGCGCGCCGGCGGGGGGTCGATGTTCTGGAGCACCTTGTCGCCGATGTTGTTCTCGACCTGGAGCCCGATGTGGGGGCGAACGATCGTGCCGCCGTTGGCGATCGCCGAGTAGGCGACGGCGAGCTGGAGCGGAGTGACGAGCACGTCGCCCTGGCCGACCGCGAGGTTGACGTTGTCGCCCACCGTCCATGGGCCGGGGTAGGCGATCGTGCAGCAGCCGCTGTGATGCTGCTTCTCGTATTGAAGCTCGACCTTGCTGATTGCGGCACGCCACCGGGGGTCGGGCAGGTTCCCTCTGGCCTCGTAGGGCAGGTCGATCCCCGTCGGCTTCCCGATCCCGAACAGGCGCGCGTATTGCTGCAGCGCGCCCCCTTGGGGATGAGTCGCGGGGTCGACGTTGAGCTTCGCCCCGAGGTTGTAGAAGAACACGTCGTCGGAGACCCTGATCGCGCTGACCAGGTCGAGCACGCCGTTGGCGACGTGGCCCGCGTTACTCAGGCACAGGCCGCCCTGGGAGAAGCAGTACTGGCCGGTGTCGTCGTAGGTGTCGGAGAGGTTCCAGGCACCGCTCTCGAGCGCGGCGGTGGCGGTGATGGGCTTGAACGTCGAGCCGGTGGGATACAGGCCGTCGACGGCGCGATTGTTGAGGGGATCGCCGCTCGTGGCGCTGATCAGGTTGTTGTAGACCGATTGCGAGATCGGCTTGGTGAAGATATTCGGGTCATAGGAGGGAAGCGACCCCATCGCGTAGATCTGCCCGTCCTGGGGGTTCATGGCCACGAACGCGCCTCCGGCGCCCCCGGGCGTGTTGCCGGAGATCGACTGGGCCAGCGATGCCTGGCCGGCCTGCTGGAGCTTGAGATCGAGCGAGGTCCTGAGCGTGTTGCCGGCGATCGCCGGCTTCTGGGGCAGAACCCGGATCGCGTTGCCGAGGGAATCGACCTCGACCTGGTTGGCGCCATCGACCCCGCGCAGATAGCGGTCGTAGTAGTGCTCGAGGCCCGTCTGCCCCACGACGGAGCTCTGGGGCAGCCCCGCGAACTGCGATTGCTTGAGCTCGGCCGCGGAGATGGGACCGACCGTCCCCAGCACCTGGGCGGCCAGGGCCCCCTGCGGATAGGAGGTCAGGTAGACCTGCGGTTCGCCTACGCCGCGGAACGAGGAGTGGCGTTCCTTGAGGTAGAAGAGGACGTCCTGCTTGACGTCGGTGGCGACGGTGGCGTCGGCGTAGGGGAGCTGATAGACGGCCTGGGCGACGTCGCAGGCGACGAGCGGGAGCCTCAGGTGGTGGGTCACCCGCACGGGCTGCCCGTGCTTTTGGACGGATCCGACCACTTTGCACTTCTGGCGCGCGGTGCTGATCCCGAGCACTCCCGCAAGCCGGCGATAGAGGGCCCGGTCGGCGGCGGGTGGCGTCTTCAGCTCGGAGATCGTCGGATTCCGAACGGGCACGGGTAGCTGTGTCGGCACGATCTGGACGGCGGTGGCCTGCCTGCTGCGGACGAGCTTCGCCCCGTTACGGTCGACGATCTCGCCCCGCGGAGCGGCCACCAGCACCTGCCGGGTGCGGTTCTGCTTGGCCTGGGCGACGTACTGGGTGCCCGAGAGCACCTGTAGGAACCATAGGCGGAAGAGGATGATCGCGAACATAGTCAGCGCGAAGCCGCCGAGCAATGTCACCCGGAGCGCGAGCTGGGGCGTCAACGGGGGACGGCGATCGTCTGGGAGCTGGGGCTGGATCATCGGCTCACCGAGCGCACCGACCCTCCCAGGCCCTCCGAGGGACGCTTGAGCGGGCTGAGCCCGCCGGTCGTGTAGCGGCGGCGCCGGCGGCGGCGGGGATCCTCGGGCAAGGCGGGGTTGAGCGCTCGGCGCACGAGCGCGTACACGGGCAGGGCGATCAGCGAGTTGACTAGCACGGTGAGGAGGATCTGCTGGAGGAGCAGCATGCTGACCGGGGCGTCGACCCCGAGCAGGAACTGGATCACGGCCATCCCGATGCCGGCCACCGCCGTCGCGGCGGCGCCGACTCCGAGCGGCACGAGCTCGTGGGCGGGATCGCGCAACTCGCGCAGGCGCCCCGACCAGTAGCCGATCGCGACGTAGAGCAGCGAGGTGACGCCGAGCGTCTGGACGAGCATCAGGTCGACGAGCAGCCCCATGCCGAAGCCCATCATCGCCCCGATCATCGAACCGGCGAGCAGGCCGACCGACATGACCACGAGCGGCGAGAGGTCGGCGCTCACCCCGAAGATCGAGATCTGCGACACCGCCGCGACCTGGATGACCACGGCCAGGAAGCCGACCGCCAGCACGCGGATGACGAAGCTCGTGGAGACGCTCACGGAACCGTGGAGGCGCTCGTCGTGCCGGGGTGCGGGTTGGTGAGGATCTCCACGATGTCGAGGTGGCGGAGATCCACGGCGGGGGACACCTGGACCTGCCCGGAGCTCGCGAGCGTCACCTGGTTGGCGCTCGACACGGTGCCGATCGGGATGTTCGGCGGGTAGAGGTCGTCGAGCTTCCCGAGCCGGAAGCCGGCGGTGACGACAAGCTGGCCCGGCTGGATGTTCGCCTGGTGCGGGAGGTCCGAGAGCACGAGCTCGTTGGGATTCCCGACCGAAGGCTGGAGGATGCCTCGATCGCCGACGCCATCCTGAACCTCGGCGGCGACCTCGATCGTGTGGTTGGTGATCAGCGTGACCCACGAGGCGCCTGGGGTGACGTCGGAGACCACGCCGACGAGGCCCGCCGGGCCGATCACGGGCTGACCGGCGTGCACACCCGAGGAAGAGCCTGCATCGACCTCGATCTGGTCGTACCACAGCGACGGGTCGCTTCCGATCACGTGAGCCGCGACCGGCCGGTAGGCGCTGGCGCCAATCGCCTGATTGAGATTTATGAGCTTGCTGAGCTGACCGTTCTGGATCTCGGCTCCCTTGAGCTGCGCGACTTCCTGGGTCAGCTTCTGGACGCGCGTCTGCAGGCGCGCCACCTGCGACTTGGCATGGAAGGTCGAGCTGAAGAAGCCGGCGATGTCGCGCACGGGCGTGAGCACGGTGCTCGCCCCCTTCTGGATCGGGGAGAGGACCGTGACGATCCCTCGCTGCACGCTGTGCAACGGACCGCCTGCAGCTTCGCCGAAGTAGGCGCTGAGCAGGATCAGGGCAACGGCGACGAGCAGCGCGAGAACCGCGCGCCGGCGCCGGACTTGCTTGTCATGCACGAGGGGATTGTCTCCAAGGTTGCGCTCCGAAGCGCCCCGACAGTACCGAGAACCAACCTAGTACCGTCGGCGGCGGTTGCGAGAATTCTTGTGTGAGCGGTGAATCGCTTCGAACTCCTCGAGCGATCTTCCGGAACCGACCGCCACGCAGGTGAGCGGCGACTCCGCCAGGTGCGCCGGCATCTGCGTTTCGTGACGCAGACGCTCTTCGATCCCCTGTAGCAGCGAACCGCCTCCCGCGAGCATGATACCCCGATCCATGATGTCGGAGGCGAGCTCGGGCGGTGTGCGGTCGAGCGTCTCCTTGACCGCGTCGATGATCTGCGAGACCGGTTCCTCGAGTGCGCCCCGGATCTCCTCGCTGGTCAGGACCACGGTCTTGGGCAGTCCCGAGACCATGTCGCGCCCGCGGATCTCGGCCTGGACCTCCTCGTCCATCGGGAAGGCGGAGCCGATCTCGAGCTTGACCTCCTCGGCCGTCTGCTGGCCGATGAGCAGCTTGTACTCGCGCTTGACGTAGTTGATGATCGCCTCGTCTAGCTCGTCGCCGCCGATCCGGATCGACTGCGAGACGACGATCCCGCCGAGCGAGATCACCGCGACCTCGCTCGTGCCGCCGCCGATGTCCACCACCATCGAGCCGGTCGGCCCCCCGACAGGCAGTCCGGCACCGATCGCCGCCGCCATCGGCTCCTCGATCAGGTACGCCTGGCGCGCTCCCGCGGACAGGCACGCCTCCTCGACCGCGCGCTTCTCGACTCCGGTCACCCCCGAGGGCACGCACACGACCACCCTAGGATGTGCCCACCGATTCTGGTGCACCTTCTGGATGAAATGGCGCAGCATCTCCTCGGTCACCTCGAAGTCGGCGATGACCCCGTCCTTGAGCGGCCGGATCGCCGAGATCGTGCCAGGTGTGCGGCCGAGCATGCGCTTGGCTTCGATGCCCACGGCGTGAACCTCGCCGGTCCGCGAATCGACGGCCACGACGCTCGGCTCGGAGAGGACGATCCCGCGGCCCCGCACGTAGACGAGGGTGTTTGCCGTGCCGAGATCCACAGCCATATCTCGGCCGCCGAAACCGGTCATGTACGTAAAGAGGCCCATGCGTATTTAAGAGGTCGAGGGGACTGAAGAAGGCCGGTGAGATTGGTGGTGGCGCGTGCGCCACCAGGCCCGTCCGCAGTCCAGTGTATCGAAGACCCCTAGGGCGACCAGACCTGCCCGGCGGGAGAAAAATGGCTGGAAAATATGTAAAGCAGAACCCTTCACTCAGGCCACTCCGAGGATCTCGGGAGCGAGTTCGAGCATGGTCGCCACGGGCAGGCCGACGACGTTCAGGTAGTCGCCTTCGATGCTCGTCACGAGCGCCGCGCCGCGGCCCTGGATGGCGTAGGCGCCGGCGCGACCCGACCATTCGCCCGTGGCCAGGTACCACTCCAGGAGTGCATCGTCGAGCGCTCGGAGCTCGACCAGCGTCGTGCTCACCGCGGTGCGGGCGCGAGACCCTCCGATCAGGCAGATCCCGCTGAGCACCGCGTGGCGGTGACCCGCGAGGGCACTGAGCGTGGCGCGGGCTTCCGCCAGGTCCGCGGGCTTGCCGTAGATCCGCCCTCCGAGGGTCACGATCGTGTCGACGCCGAGGACGAGCTCGCGGTCGGGGTCAGCCGATGCCGCCACCGCCTTGCGGTAGGCGTTCTCGGCCACAACCTCGTGCGGCGGCCCCTGGCGGAGCTCTTCGACGTCGGCGATGCGAACCTCGAAGGCGATTCCCAGCTGCTCGAGGATGGCGCGCCGCTGCGGCGAACGCGAGGCGAGGATCAGGGTAGGTGAGGGAAGAACAGCGCGATCTCCCGCGCGGCGGACTCGGGGGAGTCCGACCCGTGGACCATGTTTTGTCCGACCTCGAGGGCGTAGTCGCCGCGGATCGAGCCCGTCGCCGCCTGGAGCGGGTCGGTGGCGCCGATGACCTGGCGCGCCGCGGCGATGGCCTGCTCGCCCTCGAGCACCAGCGCGACCAGGGGCCCGGAGGTGATGAACTCGACCAGCCCCTCGAAGAACGGCTTGCCCGCGTGCTCGGCGTAGTGGCGCTCCGCCAGGTCAGGCGTCATCGTCAGGAGGCTGAGCGCAATGAGGTGGAGGCTCTTGCGCTCGAAGCGAGCGATGATCGCGCCGGTCAGCCCACGTGCGAAGGCGTCGGGCTTGACGAGGATGAGGGTTTGCTGCATAGCGTTTCAGTGACCTCGCCGGATTCGCCGACGGTGACTCAACACTAGCCGGGGAAGGGCTGCTCGGCCGGTGCCTCTTCGCGGCGCCGGCGCGCGCGGCGCGGCGCGGCCGTGCCTAAGTTGACCTCTGCCTCGCAGAACGGGCAGATCTTCCAGGTCGGGTCCAGTGGCCGTCCGCAGTTGATGCAGGGATCCTTGAGCTTACGCATGCAGCTCGGGCAGCGCAGGAAGTCCTTCTCGACTTCGTAATCGCAGTGCGGGCAGAGCTGGTAGCCGAGCTGGGCGAGCCGGGCCTCGGCGGCCTGCATCTCGAGCTCGCGCTCGCGGACGTCGTCGAGATACTCGGGCGGCCGCACGATCATGTAGATGATCGTGCCGACGAAGGGAAAGAACGACGCCACCGTGGCGCAGCCGATGAGCATCGGATCGGCGATCCGGCGCCGAGCGTCCGCGTACGTCCAGTACACGAGCGCCAGCCAGATCACCACGAGGAAGACGATCAGCAGGTTGATGGCGGTGTTGACACCGCTGTTGCTGATGCCAAAGACGGCGAGCGCGGCCATTGTGAGCGGCGAGTTTAGTGGTAGCGGGGGTCGGACATTGCAAAAGCGCCTACAGGAAGGCCCGCCCGAACAGGTACCCGATGCCGAAAAACACCAAGATGACCACGGCCACGATCAACGCGACCAGGCCGATCATGGTCAGGAAGCTGGGATTCTCGTCGGGGTCGGGCTCGGTCACAGCATCGAGGCGCGCCGCCTCGCGGGCGTCTTGCGCAGGAGATCGGCGACCAGGTAGATCGACCCTGTCGCGACCACGACGCCGTCGGTCCCGGCGAGAGCCCGCGCGCGCTCGAGCGCCGCGCGGGAGTCGCGGACGAGCTCCGCGGGCGGTCCACCGATCTGGCGGATCAGTGACTGAAGCGTGGGTGGTGGCAAAGCACGCGGATTCTGACTGCTCGTGAGGACCACCGCCTCGCACGCGGGCAGGAGCGTTGCGAGCATGCGGGCCGCGTCCTTGTCATCGAGGATCGAGACCACGGCGACGGTCCGGCGCGCGGCGGCGATGTCGGTCAGCGATTCGGCGAGCGCCGCGATCCCGTCCGGGTTGTGGGCGCCGTCGAGCAGGGTGAGCGGCTCGTCGTCGACGGCCTGGAGACGGCCGGGTACCCGCACCTCGGCCGCCGCCGCCGCGACCAGGTCGGGCTCGAGCGCTCCCAGGTAAGCCTCCGCCGCTGCCTGCGCGACCGCGAAGTTCCGTCGCTGGAACGCCCCGAGCGAGCCGACGGGCACTCCGGGGTCATCGGACGCGCGCACGATCCGCACGCCTTCGCGCTCGGCCACGCTGCGCGCCTCGGCCTCGGCTTCGGGATGGAGCCGCTGGCCGAGCACAAGAGTCCCGCCGGGCTGCACGACGGCGAGCTTCTCGCGGGCGATGTCGGTGATCGTCGGTCCCAGCCAGCGGGTGTGCTCGAGCCCGGCGCTGGTCAGGACCTGCACTTTCGAGGGGATCACGTTGGTCGCGTCGTAGCGACCCCCGAGCCCAGCCTCGACTACCGCGACCTCGACTCCGCGCGCGGCGAGCTCGGAGTACGCCGCCGCGGTGAGCGCCTCGAACTGGGTGACGCGATCTTCGCCCCGGGCGGCGTGGTCCACAAGCTCGGCGGCGCGTGCGGCGCGCTGGACGGAGGCGGCGAAGGCGCGCGGCTCGATGTCGGCGTCCCCGACCCTGATCCGCTCCCAGTAGTGGCCCAGGTGGGGCGAGAGATAGGATCCCGTGCGCACACCGTGACGCACGAGGATCGCCGCCGTCATCCGGGTGGTGGAGGACTTCCCGTTCGTGCCCACCACGTGGATCGAGCCGAACTTGTGTTGAGGATTGCCGAGCGTGGTCATCAGCCTGCGCATGCGCTCGAGGCCGAAGTTCATCCCGAAGAGCTCGAGCGAGAGCAGGTAGCGCTCGGCGTCGTCGGGACTCCACGCCGTGCTCATAGCGACTCGAGCTCCTCCCGCAGGCGCGCGACCTTCTCGCGCTCGGCCTCCACGATATGAGCGGGCGCCTTCTTGACAAAGCCTTCGTTGGCCAGCTTGGCCTCCGCGCGTTCAATCTCGGCTTGCAGCTTCGCGCGCTGAGCGGCGCGCTTCTCCTCGGCTGCCCTGGGGTCGAGCTCATCGGTGGGGAGGATCTCAATCGCGCCTCCGGGCACGGCGACCGCGGCGACCGGGGCGACCGCGAGTTCGGCGCCAGCCGAACTCGCAACGGAATCGGCATGGACGCCGATTCCGCATCGGCCGCCAGCCGATTTCGCACCGTAGGGCGAGAACGCGAGTCGCGCGAGACGCGCGATCTGACTCTCCGTCTCCTCGTATCCGGCGGCGGCCAGGCGCGCGGGGATGACCGCCGCCGCCTTGACCTCGGACACGGCGCGCCAGCCGCGGATCGCCTGGATGGCGGCGATGGTTCGCGCCAGCGCCGCCTCGGCCTCCTCGTCGAGCTTGTCGGGTAGATCATCGGTCCCGGCGGCCAGCAGGCCCTCGACGCCGGGGATGTGAGCGTAGATCTCCTCGGTCACGAAGGGGATGATCGGGTGGGCGAGCGCGACCGTCTCCACGAGCACGCGCAGCAGGATGAGCTCCGCGTCGCGATCGTGATCGCGCAGGCGCGGCTTGACGAGCTCGAGGTACCAGTCGCACAGCTCGCCGTAGACGAAGTCGTACAGGGCGAGCGCCGCGTGGGAGAAGTCGTAGCGCTCGATCCGCCCCCGCACCTCGGCCTTGGCACGGGCGAGTCGCGAGATGATCCACCGGTCCTCGATCGCGCTCGGAGTAACGGGCCCCGGGCGCGCCGGGACCATGGACGGCCCCGGGCGCCGAAGCGCCCCGGAATGTTCGCCGCCAGGCGAACTTCCAAGGGACCGAAGGTCCCCGGAATCGATGCCGAGCAGGATCAGGCGAGCGGCGTTCCACAGCTTGTTTGTGAGCTGCTGGCCCTGGGCGACCTTCTCCTCGCTGAAGCGAACGTCCTGGCCCGACGACATCGCCAGCAGCCCCCACCTGACCGCGTCGGCGCCGTAGGCCGGAAAATCGCCTCCCTGGGGGAACACGGGCGGCCGCGGTCCGCCCTCGATGAGATTCAGCGGATCGATCCCCGTGCCCAGCGACTTCGACATCCGCCGTCCGTCCGGAGCCTGGATGATCGAAGTGATGTGGACGTCGGCGAACGGCACCTGCTCGCGGAACTCGAGCCCCATCATGATCATGCGCGCGACCCAGAGGAAGACGATGTCGCCTCCGGTGACGACCGCGTCGGTGGGATAGAACGCCCGCAGCGGCTTGGTGTCCTTGGGCCACCCGAGCGTGGCGAAGGGCCACAGCGCGCTCGAGAACCAGGTGTCGAGCACGTCGGGATCCCGCTCCCAGCCTTCGCCGCGCGGCGACTCGATCCCCACGTAGGTTTCCTCGCCGCGGTACCACACGGGCAGCCGATGGCCCCACCAAAGCTGGCGTGACACGCACCAGGGCCGGATGTTCTCCATCCAGTCGAGGTAAACCTTGGCGAAGCGCTCGGGGACGAAGTTCACCCGACCGTCCTTGACAGCGTCGATCGCCGGCTTGGCGAGCTCGTCCATGCGCATGAACCACTGCAGCGACACGAGCGGCTCGATCCGCTCGCCGGAGCGATGCGAGAAAGGAACGGTGTGGGGGTACTCCTCGGCGCGCGCGATCAGCCCTTGGTCGCGGAGCTCCTGCACCACCGCACGCCGTGCCTCGGGGACGGTGAGGCCGGCGAAGCGCTCGCCCGCCTCGGCCGTCACGCGACCGTCCTCGCCGATGGCGCTGAGCTGGGCCAGCCCGTGCCGGCGGCCGATGTCGAAGTCGTTGGGGTCGTGGCCGGGGGTGATCTTGAGCGCGCCCGTCCCGAAGTCGGGGCGGACGTACTCGTCGGCGATGATCTTCAGCTTGCGGCCGACGAGGGGAAGGATCGCCGTCTCGCCGATCAGCCGGCGGTAGCGCTCGTCGTCGGGGTGCACGGCAATCGCCGTGTCGGCGAGCATGGTCTCGGGCCGGACGGTGGCGACGGTGATCGCCCCCGACCCAGAGGCCAGCGGGTAGTCGATGTAGTAGAGCGTGTCCGTCACGTCGCGATCCTCGACCTCGAGATCGGAGATCGCCGAGCGACTCCCCGGGTCCCAGTTGACCATGTAGCGGTCGCGGTAGATGAGGCCTTTGCGGTACAGAGCCACGAACACCTCGAGCACGGCCTCCGCGTAGCCCTCGTCGAGGGTGAAGCGCTCGTCCTCGAAGTCGCACGAGGCGCCGAGGCGCTTGAGCTGCTCGACGATCGCGTCGCCGTACTGCTCGCGCCATTCCCACACCCGCGCCACGAACTCCTCGCGCCCGATCTCCTCGCGGCTCAGGCCCTCCTGCTCGAGCGCGCGCTCCACCTGCGTCTGGGTGGCGATGCCCGCGTGGTCGGTGCCGAAGATCCATTTCGTCCGCTGTCCCTGCATGCGGTGGTAACGCACCAGGCAGTCCTGGATCGAGTTGTTCAGCGCGTGCCCCATGTGGAGCACCCCCGTCACGTTGGGCGGCGGAATCGCGATCGAGTAGTTCTCGTCCGGCGTCCCCTCGGCCTCGGGATGAAACAAACCCGACTCGAGCCACCGCCGCATGATCCGCGGTTCAACTTCGCCGGGGTCGTAGCGGGTCTTGTCTTCGAGATCGGACATATGCAGTTGAGTTTAGGTGGAGTCAGGACGCGAAACCGGCCAGTGACTTCGTCATCGTGCCCAAGAGAAGAAGAAGAGTGAAATCGCCCAGGGGGCTGGAGAAGGCTGACGACACGAGCCCGACGAGGACACGCGGCCCAAGTGAGAACAGGCGAGCGTACAGCCACGGCGAAGGCCGGCGGATGCCGAGGGAGGTGGCGGCCCATCAGGCGGGGAGCTTGCGTGAACCGAGACCACCGCCCGTCCCGGCACCACAGCACATCAACGCGCGCTCCCCGAACGAGGGGACGGAGGCTAGGCTCCCCCGGCCCACCACCAGCCTCAGGCCGCCGCTTCCCCCTCGTCCTGCTCTTCCACAGCGACCGTGACCAAAGTCGGCGAGACACCCTTATCGATGGTCTCCCGCGTCACCACGCACTTCTTCACATCCCGCCGCGACGGCAGCTCGAACTGGACCTCCAGCAAAACCTCCTCGATGATCGAGCGCAGGCCGCGGGCGCCGGTCTCGCGCTCGAGCGCCTTATCGGCGACGGACACAAGCGCCTCGTCGGCGAACACCAACTCGATCCCGTCGAACTGGAAGAAGCGCTGGAACTGCTTGACGAGCGCGTTGCGTGGCTCGGTGAGGATCTGCATGAGCTCATCGCGCGAGAGCTGGTGGATGGCCGACATCACGGGCAGGCGGCCGATGAACTCGGGGATCAGGCCGTATTGGATCAGATCCTCGGGCAGGCAGTGCTCGAAGATCTCGCCGGTGTCGCGCTGCTCCTTGGACACGATCGCCGCGCCGAAGCCGACTCCCTGGTGACCGATGCGCCGCTCGATGACCCGGTCGAGGTTGGCGAACGCGCCCCCACAAATGAAGAGGACATTGGTGGTGTCGATCGAGAGGAACTCCTGGTGGGGGTGCTTGCGGCCGCCCTGGGGCGGCACCGAGGCGGTCGTCCCCTCGAGGATCTTGAGCAGCGCTTGCTGGACGCCCTCGCCGGAGACGTCACGGGTGATCGACGGGTTGTCGGCCTTGCGCGCGATCTTGTCGACCTCGTCGATATAGATGATCCCCGTCTCGGCCTTCTTGACGTCGTAGTCGGCGGCCTGGATGAGCTTGAGGAGGATGTTCTCGACGTCCTCGCCCACGTAACCCGCTTCGGTGAGCGCGGTGGCGTCGGCGATCGCGAATGGGACGTTGAGGATCTTGGCCAGCGTCTGGGCGAGCAGGGTCTTGCCACAGCCGGTCGGCCCGAGGAGCAGGATGTTCGATTTCTGCAGCTCGATGTCGTTCTCGTCGGACTGCATCATCTGCACGCGCTTGTAGTGGTTGTAGACAGCTACCGAGAGCGAGCGCTTGGCCTGTTCCTGGCCCACGACGTACTCGTTGAGAACGTCATAGATCTCCCGAGGCTTGGGAAGGTTTTCGATGTCGAACGTCGGCGGAGCGGTGAGCTCCTCGTCAATGATCTCGTTGCAGAGATCGATGCACTCATCGCAGATGTACACGCCGGGACCGGCGATGAGCTTCTTGACTTGCCGTTGGGACTTCCCGCAGAAGCTGCAGAGAAGCTGTTCGTTGGAGTCCGTTGGACGTGCCATGTTGCTGCCCTCCCGGAGCCGCGGCGCGACGCCGATCTCGAAGCCTAATACCTCAGTGCTGGGAGATCACGCGATCGATGATGCCGTAGTCCTTTGCCTCCTCAGAGCTCATGAAATAGTCGCGTTCGGTGTCCTTGCGTACCTCTTCGACCGGCTTGCCCGTGTGGTGGGCGATGATCTCGTCGAGACGCCGTCTTACGTCGATGATCTCCCGCGCGTGAATCTCGATGTCAGTTGCCTGACCCTGAAAGCTCGAGGACACCTGATGAATCAGGATCTTTGCGTTGGGCAGCGCCATCCGCTTTCCCGCGGCGCCTCCGGAGAGCAGCAGCGCGCCCATCGACATGGCGATCCCGACGCAGATGGTCTGCACGTCGGGCTTGATGAACTGCATGGTGTCGTAGATCGCCAGCCCGGCGTACACGGAGCCGCCAGGCGAGTTGATGTAGATCGAGATGTCCTTGTCCGGATCTTCGGACTCCAGATGCAGCAACTGCGCCACGATCAGGTTCGCGATCTGGTCGTCGACGGGGGTGCCGAGGAAGATGATGCGCTCGTTGAGGAGCCGGCTGTAGATGTCGAATGCGCGCTCCCCGCGGGAAGTCTGCTCGACAACCATCGGTACCAGTGGGCTCATGGTGTCGCTCTTTCTCTCTTCCTAGGCCGGAATCCTGCCCGCAGCGGCCTGGCCTTCCGGGCCCAGCGACGGTACTTCAAGTGCGCGTAAACCGCCACTCGCGGCGAGTCTAGCAACCGTCGAAAGCTGCGCTGCAGGCAACCCGCCACACGTCAGCTCCCGGGAGTCCAGATCTTCGCGGACGACTTCCCAGCGCCTGCCTCGGGTTCTTCCTCCTGCCCCGGGGTCCACAGCTTCTCGCGCGCCCTCGCGCCCGCCTCGCGCTCCTCGGCCTCCTCGAGGCTGATCGGCCTAGCCTCGCGCACGAGCAGGTCGATCGCCTGGCGCGATGCCAGCTCCTCGCGCAGCCGCCCGATCTTGTCGGACTTGCGCAGGCGCCCCATCAGATCCTCGGCGGACAGCCCGTCGCGCTCGGCCGACGGCCTCACCGCTTCGAGGATGTCCTCGTCGGTGGGCTCGATGTTCTCGGCGGCGATGACCGCGCTGAGCACGGCTTCGCGACGAATCGTCTGCGCCGCTTCGGGCTCGGCTTCATGGATCAGCTGCTCCTCGTCGACCTTGCCGGCGAGCTGGATGTAGGCCTCCTTGGACAGCCCTTGGCGCTCGAAGGCGTGAACCATCTGGTGCCAGAGCTGATGCGCGCGCTCATGCACGAGGTTGTGGGGGACGTCGATGTTCGCCTGCGCGACCGCGGCGTCGAGGACATCCTGCTCGAACTCGCGGTCGATCTCCTTGCGGAGGTCGTCCGTTATGCGCTCGGCGATGTCGTTGCGGAGATCCTCGACGCTGTCGAAGCCCGCGGTGTCGACCGCGAAGTCGTCGTCGAGCTCGGGTACGCGCTTCTCCTTAACTTCCTTGACGGTGACGTCGAAGCTCGCGGGGGTCGCGGGAAACCTGCTGTGGCCCTCCGGGAAGGTGACCTCGACCGTGCGCTCCTCGCCGGCCGCGGCGCCGACCAGCTGGTCCTCGAACCCGTCGATGAGCTGGTTCGAGCCGAGCTCGAGCAGATAGTCGCGGGCCGCGCCGTTCTCAAACGGCTCGCCGTCGACCTTGCCCTCGAAGTCGATCACCACGCTGTCACCGGCAGCGGCCGGCCGCTCTACCGTCTCGAGGGTGGCCGCTCGATCGCGGAGCCGCTCGAGCTCCTCGTCGATCTTCGCGGGCTCCACCTCGGGCTCGCGGCGCCCGACCTCGATGCCCTTGTATTCGCCGAGCTTCGCAGCCGGCAACACACCGACCTCAATCGAAAACGCCAGCGGCTCCCCCTCCCCCGGCAACTCGCTGACGTCGAGCTGCGGATCGCCCACCGGATCGATTCCAGCGGCGTCGATCGCGTCGCTGTACCAGGAAGGCAGCGAACTGCGGAGGGCCTCGTCGAGTACCGCCCCGCGCCCCAGGCGGCTGATCACCACGGGGGGCGGCACCTTGCCCTTGCGGAAGCCGGGGATCTTCATCTGGCGCCCGAGCTCGCGCGCGGCCTGGTGCAGCCGGCGCTCGACTTCCTCGGAGGCCACTTCCGCCTCCACGCGCACGCGCGACTCCGGAAGCTCGGTGACGTTCGTCTTGAGAACCATCGAACGTCGAACGATAGCGTCCGCGCCGTGCCCTCCCGCTTCGCCGCCCGGATCCTCACTGGCCCTGTCGGCCACTTCGTCGCCGGGACGATCGACTGGCTCGCGCTGATCGCTTACTACGTGGCGGCGCGCGCGAGGGGCCGCGACCCGTGGGGGTGAAGCCTGCGCACCAGCGGGATCGCCGCGCACCCGCACGCCGCGAGCGCGAGAAATGCGGGCACCGGATGGTGGACGACGGCGTCGAGGGCGAACATGTAGATCCGGGCGAGCAACACCGAGCCGCCGACGCCCGCCACGATCGAGGCGCCGATGAGGCGCTGCTCGGCATCGCGACGAGCACCGCGCCCGCCGCGTTCGCCGAGACGCCGTAGTGGTCGAGCAGGGCCTGCAGCCAGGTGGTGAGGGCGATGAACACGCCGAAGCCGACGAATACGAGCCCGGCGAGGACGCGCACCTGCCCGCCGGTCCAGACCTCGCGCAGGGGGCGCCGCGCGTCCATCGCCACGAAGCTCGGCGCCGCCCCGGGCAGCCGCAGCGCGACCAGCAACGCCACGGCGGCGAGCGTCGCGAACACCGCTCCGATCACGAGCAGCGTGTAGACGGCACCGCCGCCGAGTGCCGAGGCGAGGACGAGCGCCAGCAGCATCGCCTAGGTCAGCCGCAGGAGCTGCGTCGCGGCCGCGACCAGCGCGAAAGCGACGATCACGGTCCAGCCGTGCCGACGGTGCTCGTGCTCGGTTCCCGTTCCGGTGGCGCCGTGCATCGGCGTCAGCTCGACGATCGGGAACGGTAGCGCGCGCGAAGGCGCCCCCGCGCCCCGCGCGTCCGCGCCACCAGGCCCTACCACCGCCGAGCGGCAAACTGCGCACCGTAACGGGCGACGGTCTACGATCGGCGCGGGATGGCGAGATCGGTTCGGAGGATGTTCCGCGCGCTGGCGATGGCCTGCGTGCTCACGGCGGCGATGGCCCCGGCCAACGCAGCGGCGTCGGCGACCCAGGAATCGCTCCTCCAGGACGACAACCAGCTCGTCTACGCCTCCCCGAGCCACGCTGAGGCAGTGCTCGCCCAGCTCGCCTCGCTCGGCATCGAGCGCATCCGGATCTCGGTGATCTGGGCGCTGGTGGCGCCGGACCCGATGTCGACCACGCGCCCCAACTTCGACGCGACGAACCCGGCCGCCTATCCCGCCGGCGCCTGGGATCGCTACGACGTCCTCGTCACCGACGCCCAGGCGCTCGGCCTCAAAGTCGACTTCAACTTCACCTCTCCCGCCCCGTACTGGGCGACGATGCGCGCGCCGCCCAGCATCAACAGCAAGTTCGATAAGAACTACTTCCCCTCGGCGGTGCAGTTCGGGCAGTTCGTCAAGGCTGTCGGCACGCGCTACAGCGGCTCCTACGTCACCCACACTCCGGCATCTCCTCCGACGCCGCCGCCAACCCTGTTCGGCCTCCCACTCCCGCCGGGCCTCACGGGGACGACGAGCACCTCCACCCCCGCGGCGTCGGCGCCGCTTCCGCGCGTCGACTACTGGGAGATCTGGAACGAGCCCAACGAGGCCGGCTGGCTGACGCCGCAGTGGCAGCGCGGGCCCAACCTCCCGCCCGTCCACGGCCACAAGCCGCGCACGAACTGGGTCGAGGACTCTCCCGTCGTCTACCGGGGCCTGCTCGACCACGCGTGGAACGCGCTCGCGGCCACCGGGCACGGCGGCGACACGATCCTCGTGGGCGACACCTCGGCCAAGGGATCGCCTAACCACGGGATCCTCCAGGCGATGCCCCCGATGACCTTCCTGCGCGCTCTGTACTGCGTCGGCCATTCCTTCCGTCCGCTCACCGGAACGCGCGCCGCTGAGCTCTCGTGCCCCACGGCCGGCCTGCCGGGAGCTTTCGGGGCTGCGCACCCTGCCCTGCTGCAGGCCACGGGATACGCCCACCACCCATACTCGTTCACCCTGGCCCCGAACGTGCGAAGCAAAGATCCCACCTGGGCCACGCTCGCCGACCTGCCTCGCTTCGAGAACGCCCTGCGGCGGATCTACTCCAGCTACTCGGTCCCGGCGCCGGGCGGGGTGCCCCTGTACCTCACCGAGTACGGCTATAAGAGCGATCCCCCTAACCCGTTCGTCAAGATCTCCGAGGCCCAGCAGGCCGAGTACATCAACGAGGGCGAGTACATGGCCTGGAGCGCCCCCTACGTGCGTTCGCTCGGCCAGTTCGAGCTCGTCGACGCAGGACCGGAGACGAACCAGCCGGTGGGGAGCAAGGCCTACTGGGGAAACTTCCAGACTGGCTTGATCAGCATCGGCGGCGTGCCCAAGCCCTCCTACTTCGCCTACCGGCTCCCGATCTGGCTTCCCGATCCGCACACCGGTCCGCGGGTCACGGTGTGGGGCCAGCTGCGCCCGGCCGAACACGCAAGCGCACAGACGGCATTCATCGAGTACGCCCCGGCGGGGGCGAGCGCGTTCACTGTCATCCGGCAGGTTCAGACCGCCAGCCCGGAGGGCTTCATCCTCGCCCACCTGGCGCTGTCGAAACCCGGGTTGCTGCGCCTCGCGTGGATCGACCCGGCGACCGGCCAGGTCTTCCGCAGCCGCATCGTTTCCGTACGCTAGCCGCCGCCTGCGACCGCCGCATTCACCCCGGCGGCGTCCTGGAGGAGGTTGCGCACCTCGCGCAGCGCAACGGGCAGCGTCGTCAGGTCGAAGACCCTGGTCGCCCGGATGTCGCCGAGCATCGCTCGCATGCGCTCCACCGCGTCAGCGTTCAAGCGCGTCCAGGCGTCGATCGCCGCGTCCGGGTCGGGACCAATGGAGTGGGCCCGATGCCCGACTCGACGGTGCCTGACTCCATCACGTCTTGCGTCAGCGCGCGGTGCAGGCTGTGGAGATCGTCCCGGAGCGCCGAGCGGGCGAGCGTCTGCCAGCGGTCGGCGCCGGGAAGCTCGGCGATCAGGTCGCCACCGGTTCGCCCACCGGCACGCAGCCGGGCGGCGGGACCGGCAACGGTAGTGGGACCGGCACCGGTAGCGGCAAGGGCGGCGGCACCGGCACCGGCACCGGCACCGGCAGCAACACCGGCAGCGATACCGGCAGCGGCCCGAACGCGTTCCCGGGTTTCGGCGGCGGCTCGGACTCGCACGTCCCCGGTCAAAGCGCCGAGTCGTCAGGCACCGGGTCCTCAGGCGCCTGGTAGCCCGCGCGTCTAGGCGAGGCGGCCTGAGACTTCGGCGCCAGCCGAAGCCTCAAGGCGCCGAAGGCGCCCGCGTCCGGGCGATCAACACCATCAGCACCCCGTAGACGATCGCAATCACGCCGATGCTGAGCACGAGCCACCCGATGAAGTTGATCTTCGAGGTCGAGGTCAGCTCTACCCAGTGGCGCCGCTGCTTCTCGAGCACGGGGATCATGTCGTTTGCGAAGTAAGCGGTGATCTCGGGGACGGTATTGACCCGGCCGCCCTGGAAGTTCGTCGCCCCCGCGGTACCGGGCACGTTGTCCCATCCACTCGTCACCGACGGGGTATTGACCACGGTCTGGGCGAGCTTGGGTATGTTCAGCAGCGCCGGCGCGAGCGCGTGGTTGACGGCCGGGAGCTCAGACGCCACCGAGGTCAGCGGGATCGCGAGCAGCATCTCGGTGATGTGCGGGAAATGCGTGGCCAGGACGTCGAGGACCGCGCGCTTTGACCGGTGCGTCTGCTTCGCCACGAAGGCGACGAGCTTCGGGACCTCGGCCGCGGCGCCGCCAGCCTGGGTCATGATCGGGTTCTCTGTGTTGACCACCTTCTGGACCATCCGGATCCCGGCACGGTCGCCCTTGACGCGGGGAACGGCGAAGGCAGGCGTGAGCGCGTTCAGCAGCTTCTGACCGTTGTTCAGCCTCGGGATCAGGTTGAGGGCGAGAACGAGCGCCACCACGGCCACACCGACGGCGACCACGACCGAGGCGCTGGCGACCGCGAGCTTGCGCGTGATGCCGCGCAGGCTGAGGAAGATCATCAGCAGCGAGAACAGGATCACGACCACCCCAATGGCCAGCACCACCCACGGGATCCAGTTCACCGTGGTCGAGCTCAGGCTGTCGAAGTTCGACTTCTGCCCGCCGACCGCGGCGATCAGGTGCGAGAAGTAGTCCCTCAGCTGGGGCACCGTCCGCACCGGCTGCCGGTTGAAATCGGTGAGTCCGTCCGACGCCAGGTAGGGGACGTTGTACCAGCCGTGGGTGACCTTGGGGAGGTAGGCGATGCTCTGAAGGATCGCCGGGAAATTGGCCTTGAGCGCGGCTACGAGCTCGGCCGGAGTCACCTTCAGCGTCTTCTCCAGGAACTTCTCGAGCCCGGGGAGCTCCCGGGTGACCGCCGAGAGGGGAACGGCGCGCAGGAGCGCCGTCGTGTGGGGAAACTGCTTCCGCAGCGCTTTCAGGGCCCGGGCACGGGAGATGTGGTCGGCCGCGGCCAAGTAGCTGACGATCGCCCCCACCTCGCGCGCACCTCCGCCCGCGGGAGTAACGATCGGGTTCGCCATGTTGACGATCTTGGAGATGATGTCGATGCCCGCCACGTCGGTGTTCAACGACTGGGTCGTGAACGCCGGCTTGGCGGCATTGATCACGTCCTGTCCGGCGCTAAGGCGCGTGATCAGATTCAGGCCGAGGACGAGCGTGACGACGACGATCCCGACGACGAGCACGACCACCCACTGCAGAACCGGACCACGGCTCGTGTTGCGCGCTGGCACGTCTAAATCTCCTCCGGATTGATCCCGGGCACGGGCCTGCTGCGCGAACCCTAGCCGCTCTGCTCGAGAAGCGGTCGCGCATATTACTGGGAGGCTCCGGGGCGTCCTGGCGCGGGCTGTTGACCGATGTTCGTCTGGGACCATCGGCATCGAGCATGGTCGAGAAACGCGACCCCCAGTCACGTTTCTCGACCATGCTCCGTGACACGGTGACGGGTCGGCGGCAGCCGTGACGACTCGGCTCACACTCTGTGTCAAATCTCAGGCGCGCCTCCACCCCAACGGGGATTTTCGTATCACGCTCCACGAAAGCGCCCACCCCGCCCCCCCCAACGCGCATCGCTTCCCCCCTCCCCCGACCGGTAACCTTGAACCTATGATCCGCGAGCAGGCAATCGCTCGCTGCGAGGAGCTGAACCGCGACGAGCAAGACGGCCGCCGCTGGTTCGTCTCGCAACTGGACACCGAGGAGTGGAATGTCGTCGCTGCCACCGTGCCCGGCCTCCCGCCGAGGGGATCGCTCCACGAGACGGTCGAGACGCGGCCGGTGCCGGACGCGCCGGATCCGCGCACCAGCCTGATTCGCAACATTCCTCCCTACGGTCCCGCGTAAGCACGCCCCGACCCGGTCAGTTGGTCAGAGACCCGCGCAAGAAATCGGGGCCGCGGGATCGGGATGTGATATGACACGCCCCGGTCGATGGCTGGTATCCCGTCCTCAACACAGACACCAGAACACTTCGACGCGATCATTGTTGGCTCGGGCTTCGGGGGCTCAGTCACGGCGGCGCGGCTTTCGGAGGCTGGGCGGCGCGTGTGCGTGCTCGAGCGCGGCAAGGCCTACCCCCCGAACTCGTTCCCGCGTAGTCCGGCCGGGCTGAGGCGCAACCTGTGGAACCCTAGCGGGGGGCTCCTGGGCATGTTCGACTTCTGGTCCTTCAGCGGACTCGACGCGCTGGTCTCGAGCGGGCTCGGAGGGGGATCGCTGATCTACGCCAACGTGCTCATCCGCAAGGACGAGAAGTGGTTTGCCCACGAGGATCCGAGCATGCCCGGGCAGGAGTACTGGCCCATCAGCCGCGCCGACCTCGATCCACACTACGAGCGCGTCGAGGTCGGACTCGACGGCCAGACCTACCCGCTCGATCACTCACCCTATGACCAGACGGCGAAGACGCTCGCCTTCCGCGACGCCGCCCGCGCGATCGGGCGGGGCGACGACTGGTTCCTGCCCAAGCTGGCGGTGACCTTCGCCAACCGAGGACAGGCGCCCGTCCCGGGCGTACCCATCATCGAGGACCAGCCCAATCTCCACGGCCTCCCGCGCGAGACATGCCGGCTATGCGGCGAGTGTGACGTCGGCTGCAACTACGGCGCCAAGAACACGCTCGACTACACGTACCTCACGCGCGCCTGGCATGCGGGCGCCGACATCCGCACCCTGTGCGAGGTGCGCGGCTTCGAGCCGCGCGAGGGTAGCGGCTGGACCGTGCGCTACGTCCATCACGACGAGCACGCCGAGGGTCCGACCGACACCAAATCCCTCCCCCAGGTCACGGTAACCGCCACCGACCTCATCCTCTCGGCCGGCACGCTCGGCTCGACCTACCTGCTCCTGCGCAATCGCGGCGCGCTCCCTGGCCTCAGCCCGGCGCTCGGTCACGGCTTCTCAGGAAACGGCGACCTGCTCACCTTCGCCCTGCGCGCCCGCGAGGAGCGCGACCGCAAGCGCGTCCCGCGGGTCATCGACGCGGCGCACGGGCCCGTGATTACGAGCGCCATCCGCACCGGCGACGCGCTCGACGGTGACGGTCACACGGGCCGCGGGTTCTATCTCGAGGACGCCGGCTACCCGGAGTTCGTGAGCTGGATGCTGCAGATGGCGGACCTGCCGGCCGACCTCCACAACGCCATCCATGGCGCCGAGCGGATGATCAAGGGCTTCCTGCACCACGACCGCGAGTCCGAGATCGGCGGCGACATCGCCGACTTCCTCGGCGCGTGCGGGCTGTCGAGCGCCACCCTCCCGCTCCTGGGCATGGGCCGCGACGTGCCCGACGGGGTGATGACCCTGGCCGGCGATCTGCTCGAGGTCGACTGGTCCAAGCACGGCGCGTCGAAGACGTACTTCGACCAGGTGCGCGCGCTCTCGGAGGAGATCTCCCGCGCGCTCGGCGCCGACTTCCTGGACAACCCGATCTGGCTCCTGAACCGGGTCATCACCGTCCACTCGCTCGGTGGCTGCCGCATCGGCCGCAACGATCAGGAAGGGGTGGTCGATTCCTACGGCCGCGTCTTCAACCTGCCCGGCCTCCACGTCGCCGACGGGTCGGTGATGCCGGGGCCGGTGGGCGCCAACCCGAGCCTCACCATCGCCGCGCTGGCCGACCGCTTCGCCGACGCCATGCTCGAGGGGGCGCCCGGTCCCGCCGTGCGCAGGGCCGGGCCGACCGTGCCCGAGGGCTCTCCGCCCGCGACGGGGGTGCCGGCGGGCCCCGATTCCGCGTCGGTCGAGTTCACCGAGACCATGAAGGGGTTCATGGCTTTCGGCCCGCAAGCCGACTTCGACGCCGCCTACCGCGACGGACGCAAAACAGGGACGTCGCTCAACTTCACCCTCACGATCACCGCCAAGGACATCGATCGCTTCGTCGTCGACCCCGCCCACGAGGCGGTGGCGATCGGCCACGTCGACTGCGACGCGCTCGGCGGACAGCGGCCGGTGGAGCGCGGCATCTTCAACCTGTTCGTCGACCAGGACGGCGACAAGGCCAACAAGCGGATGTTCTACCGCCTGTACTTCACCGACGGCACCGGCCATCCGCTCACCATGGTCGGCCACAAGATCGTCGTCAACGACGGCCGCTTCGAGGTCTGGCACGACACCTCGACCCTCTACAGCCGGGTGCTGAGCGGCCACGTCCCCGAGCAGGAGGACGAAACGGCGGCGGTCATCGCCACCGGCATCCTCCACATCCACCCGCTCGACTTCGCCCACCAGCTCACGACCTTCCGCGTGCATCCGCCGGCCCGGGTCGATGCGCTGGCGCGCTTCGGCGCGCTCTTCGCCGGCGATCTTTGGGATGTGTACGGGCCTGGGACGCGATCGTGATGGTGACGAAGCCCGGGTACTCGGAGGAACGCATTCCGTTCGTCACCGCGGACGGGATCGAGTGCAACGTCACGCATGTCAGTGGCGCGCGCACCCCGACCAAGGGTCCGGTCATGCTCGTGCACGGCGTCGGCGTGCGCACCGAGATCTGGCGTCCGCCGCTGCCCTACACCCTCGTCGACGCGTTGATCGACGCCGGGTACGACGTCTGGATGGAGACATGGCGGGCG
>JALYZL010000354.1 GCA_030948875.1 Actinomycetota bacterium | reverse complement strand
CACGGGCGCCACGCGACCGGCATCCAGGCGTGAAGTCGGGTGAGCACTCGCAAACCGTACCCGGGGCCGGACGCGCGCCACATCGGCCGTGATGACGAGCTCCGTCGCCCACGCGGGCGACGGAGCGGCCAAGAAAGACCACCCGCGCGGACCGCGCTCATCACTCTCGCGGGCGACGACACGGGCCAGGCGCCCACGTAGCTTCCCGTCAGCCGTCAACTGTCGGTGACACAAGCCTAGGAGGCCCAGATGCCACGTCGTGCCCTACTCGTCGCCGCAGCGCTCGCGCTCACCCCCGCGGGCGTCCTCGCCGCCGCCCGAGCCGACGCCGGGCCGAGCACCCGCGCTCCCCGGGTACTGCGCCTCGTCGCCCAGCCCACCGGCGACGGCCAGGTCGATAATCCGCCTAGCGGAATCTCGGTCGGAGACGAGTTCTTCGAGCACGGCGTGATCACCGGCCGCGCCGGCCGCCGCCTCGGGCACTACGCGCTCACCACTCAGCTCGTCGCCGGCAACGCGAGCCACGGAACCGAGCAGAGCACCGTCACCGTGTTCCTGCGTGGTGGTCAGCTCGTCACCGCCGGCGGCCACGCCACCGTCGATCGCTTCTCCATGGCCGTCGCCGGCGGCACCGGCCGCTACGCCGGCGCGCGCGGGACCGTGGCCATCGCCCCGGGCCCCCACCACACCGAACACGCGACCGTCCGGCTTGAGGGTTGACCGATGCGCACAGCCATCGCCCTCGCCGCGGCCGTGCTCGTAGTCTGCATCCTGGAGAACCTCGCGTTCGGCGAGGATCGCCCGGGCACAGCCCACGACATCTCGGTGGCGTTCTTCTTCGTCTCGGTGCTCTCCGCCGCAACCCTGCTCGGCCTGCTCGCCGTTGCTCTCACCCAGCGAGTGCGCCACCGGCGAGGCCGATGAGGGCCGCCGAATCATCGTGCTCGGTGCACGATCCAATCGACCCGGTCGGGTGGTCGCTCCGGGCGCGCTATCAGCGGTCGTATGTCGCGATCGCGCGTAGCGAGAGCGTGGTGAGCACGGCGCCCAGGGCAACGATGACTCCTAGGCAGGCAGCGAGCTTTCCCAGGTTCCAGCCCTCGATCACCAGCGAGCGCAGACCGTCGATCACGTAGCTCACCGGGTTGGCGCGGGCGAGCGTCTCCATGAGCGGTGTCAGGCGATCGAAGGGAACGAAGTTGGGGGTGAGGAACAGCAGGGGGAAGAAGAGCAGGAAGCTAGTGTTCGTAGCCTGTACGTTGCGGGTGCGCAGCGCGACCAGAATGCCGAACCCCGCGTAGCCGACGCCGAAGAGAGCGGAGAGCACGACCAGCACGACGGCGCCGAGGATTCCGCTTTCGATGTGAGCACCGAGGGCGAGCCCCGCGAGGAGCACGACGGTCGAGCCGAGGAGCCCGCGCACGAGGTCGGCGGCGAGCCGTCCGAAGATGATCGATGAGCGCCGGATCGGTGCCGCGAGCAGCTTGTCGAAGTAGCCGAGGTCGATCTCGGTGACGAGCGCGAGGCCGGAGCTGGCGGTCGCCACGGCGAACATGAGAGAGACCGGCAGCTGGAAGGCCACGTAGCCCTGGCCCCGGAGGAACGGCGTCGTGGCGGGGAAGGTCTCGGAGACCTGTCCGATGTTGACCGCCAGAAAGAAGAGCGGGATGAACAGCGCCGGGATCGTGGCCTCGGGGTAGCGCGCGATCTCTCGCACAGCCCGCCGGCTGAGTAGCAATACCTCGGTCATGCGGTCTGCTGCTCCCCAGCGCCTTCGAGGCGCCGGCCCGTGGCCTGCAGGAAGACATCGTCCAGCGAAGGTCGCGAGACCGCGATGGCGCCCACCCGGATCCTCTCGCGATCCAGGCGTCGCACGATCTCGGCGATCGAGCCGGCTCCGTCCTCGAGATAGAACGCGAGCGCATCGGGCTCGGCCACGACGCGTTCGAGGCCGGGCAGCTCGCCGAGCGCGGCCTCGGTCGCGGCGGCGTTCGCGCCGTCGAGGGCGAGCGTCACCACGTCGTGCCCCATCTCCGCCTTCAGGCGCTCCGGCGTTCCGTCCACGACGATCCGGCCCGCGTCGATGATCGCGAGGCGGTCGCAGAGCTGGTCGGCCTCCTCGAGGTACTGCGTGGTGAGAAAGACGGTGGTCCCAGCGGCGTTGATGCGGCGGACCTCCTCCCAGACAGTCACCCGCGAAGCCGGGTCAAGCCCGGTCGTGGGCTCGTCGAGGAAGAGCACCTCGGGCGAGTGGACGAGCGCGCTCGCCAAGTCAAGGCGGCGCTTCATGCCGCCCGAATAGGTCTTCGTGCGTCGGTCGGCGGCGTCCTTGAGGCCGACGAGCTCCAGCAGCGCATCGGTCCGCGTCCGCGCGTGCGCCCCTCTGATCCCGTACAGACCGCACTGCAGCTCGAGGAGCTCGCGGCCGGTCTGTACCGGATCGAGCCCAATCTCCTGGAGGGCCACGCCGATCCGGCGACGCACCTCGGCGGGGTCGGCAACGACATCGATGCCGGCGACCGTGGCGCTGCCTGCCGTGGGAGGGAGCAACGTGCACAGCATGCGCACCGTGGTGGT
>JALYZL010000353.1 GCA_030948875.1 Actinomycetota bacterium | reverse complement strand
GTGGGCCGCAACGCCTTCGCACACAAGGGCGGGATGCACGTCGCCGGTGTCAACGTCGACCCGACCACGTTCGAGCACGTCGACCCCACCGTCGTCGGCAACTCGCGCGAGCTGCTCGTCTCCGAGCTCTCAGGCAAGGGGACCGTCCACGCCCGGGCCGCTGACGCGGGAATCGAGCTCGACGATCTCAGCGCCGGGCGCGTCATCGAGCGGGTCAAGGAGCTCGAGCATCTCGGGTATCACTACGAGGCGGCCGACGGCTCCTTCGAGCTCCTGCTGCGCAAGGAGACCGGCGAGCACGAGCCCCTGTTCCGCCTGGAGTCCTGGCGGGCGATCGTCGAGCAGCGAGCCGATGGCCGCGTCGAGACCGAGGCGACGATCAAGATCTGGGTCGACGGCGAGCGCTACGTGCGTACCGCCGAGGGCAACGGTCCCGTGCACGCGCTCGACAAGGCGCTACGCGAGGCGATCGGGGAGATCCACCCGCACCTTCGCGACATCGAGCTCGTCAACTTCAAGGTCCGCATCCTCGACGAGACGAAGGGCACCGGCGCCGTCACCCGCGTGCTCCTCGATGCCTCCGACGGGCAGGCGGTGTGGGGCTCGATCGGCGTGTCCGAGAACGTGATCGAGGCATCGTGGGAGGCGCTGGTCGACTCGCTCGAGTACGGCATGCAGACCGCCGGACGACGCGGCCGCCTCCCGAAAGGCGAGCCTGGACGGCGAGCGGGAGGCAAAGGCCGCGGCTTGGGGGCGCCCCCGTCGCGGCCCGCCCCCGCCACCCCGCATCGGTGAGCGCCGAGGAGCCGATCACCCTTGCGCGACCAATCCTCGGCGCCGCCGAGGAGGAGCGCGTGCTCGAGGTGCTGCGCTCCGGCCAACTGTCGCTCGGTCCGCGGCTGGCGCAGTTCGAGGAGGCGTTCGCGGCGACGGTCGGGGTCCCTTACGCGATCGCCGTCTCGAGCGGGACCGCGGGCCTGCACCTGGCGCTCCGGGCCGTCGGGGTGTCCGATGGAAACGAGGTGATCACGAGCCCGTTCTCTTTCGTGGCGAGCGCCAACGTGGCGCTCTACGAGCGGGCTCGGCCGGTGTTCGCCGACATCGACCCCGTTACCTTGAACATCTCCCCGGAGGCGGCGGCCGGCGCGGTGACCGAGCAAACCGCGGCGATCCTTCCCGTGCACGTGTTCGGCTACCCGGCCGACATCCCCGCGCTCGAGCGGCTCGGGCTCCCGATCGTCGAGGACGCGTGCGAGGCACTCGGAGCCGTGCACCCCGACGGCACTCCGGTCGGCGCCGGCGAGCGCCATCCCGCGGTGTTCGGCTTCTACCCCAACAAGCAGCTGACGACCGGGGAGGGAGGGATGGTCACCACCGCCGATCCGGACTTCAAGGAGCGCCTGGACTCCGAGCGCAACCAAGGCCGAGCGCCCGACATGGGCTGGCTCGATCACGACAGGCTGGGGTTCAACTACCGGCTCTCCGACGTCGCCTGCGCGCTCGGACTGGCGCAGCTCGGGCATCTCGATTCGATGCTCGCGGGGCGCGCCCGGGTCGCCGGCTGGTACCGCGAGGCGCTCGCAGGGACCCCAGAGCTCGAGCTTCCGTGTCCCGATGGGGCGCGAGGGCGGCGTGGGTGGTTTGTCTTCGTCGTCCAGCTGCCGCGGGGCCTCGACCGCGACGAGACCGTGCGGGCGCTCGGCGAGCTTGGCATCCCGAGCAAGCCCTACTTTCCCGCCATCCACCTGATGAGCTTCTACCGCGAGCGCTTCGGCCACCGCGAGGGCGAGTTCCCGGTGTGCGAGGACGTCGCGGCACGCTCGATCGCGCTCCCCTTTCACCCCGAGCTGAGCGAGGGTCAGGTGGCGCGGGTCGCCGGCGCCCTAGAAGGCGTGCTCGCTGGGGCCCGCGCCCGCGCCGGCGCCGGTCCAGGGAAATAACATCAGGCCCATGTCCCGCTTCGCCGAGCCCCCAGACCTCCTCTTCCGGCGGCTGAACGACTCGATCGGCTACGACTGGCGCCTCGGCCCCTACGACGTCGCGCAGTCGCGCGCACATGCGTCGATGCTCGCGGCGCGGGGGATCATCAGCGAGGACGACCGCGACCAGCTCCACGGCGCGCTCGAGCAGGTCGAGGCGGAGCTCGGCGACGGCGCGTTCCCCTTCGCCGACGGGGACGAGGACATCCACATGGCGATCGAGCGCCGGGTGACCGAGATCGCCGGGCGTGTTGGCGGCAAGCTCCACACCGCGCGCTCACGCAACGACCAAGTCGCCACCGACATGGCGCTCTTCGTCCGCGCCCACGCCCACCAGACCTCGGAGGCGATCACGCTGCTCGCGGAGACGCTGACCGATCTCGCCGAGGCCCACCTCGACTGGCCCATGCCCGGCTACACGCACCTTCAGCGCGCTCAGCCCGTGTACCTCAGCCACCACCTTCTCGCGTACGTGTGGATGCTGGCCCGTGACCGCGAGCGGTTCGCTCAGGTCAGCGCCGCCACCGGTCGTCTCCCCCTCGGCGCCGGCGCGCTCGCCGGGGTGAACTTCGACACCGACCGCCGCGCCGTCGCTGCCGAGCTCGGGTTCACGGGCGTGGCCGAGAACTCGATCGACGCCGTCTCCAACCGCGACTTCGTGCTCGACTACCTGGCCGCGGCGGCGACGTGCGCGACCCATCTCTCGCGCCTCGGCGCCGAGATCGTGCTGTGGTCGAGCGAGGAGTTCGGATTCTGCGAGGTGTCCGACGCGTGGGCGTCAGGCTCCTCGATCATGCCCCAGAAGAAGAACCCCGATGCCGCCGAGCTGTTGCGCGCCAAGGCGCCCCGGGTCGCCGCTCACCTCGTCGCCCTCCACGGTGTGATGCACGGCCTGCCTCTGACCTACAACAAGGACATGCAGGAAGATAAGGAGCACCTGTTCGACGCAGTGGACACGCTCGATATGTGTCTGGCGGCAGCGCGCGGCATGCTCGCCGGGATCGAGTTCCGCCGCGAGCGCCTCGCGGCCGCCGCGGGCGACGAATTCCTCGCAGCCACCGACATCGCCGATCTGTTGGTGCGCCGCGGGATGCCCTTCCGCGAGTCCCACGGGGTCGTCGCCGGTCTGGTCCGGACCGCCATCGAGCAAAGCAAATCTTTGTCTCAGCTCAGCCCCGAGGAGCTCGCCGAGCACTCGCCGCTGCTCGACGACGAGTACTACGCGCTGCTCGGCGACGGGGCGTGGCTCGAGACCAAGGTCTCCGAGGGCGGCACGAGCCTCGCACGCGTGCGCGAGCAGCTCGAGCGCGCCCGCGAGGCGCTCGCGGGCTAGTGGTGGCGCGGGGGCTGCGTCCGCATTTCTATGCCCGGGACGTGGTGGAGGTCGCTCGCGATCTGATCGGCTGCGTGGTCACGCACGGCGAGGTGAGCGGGGTGATCGTCGAGACCGAGGCCTACCACGACTGCGAGCCGGCGTGCCACGCGTTCGTCGGGCTGACCGCACGCACCGCGACCCTGTTCGGTCCTCCCGGCCGGGCCTACGTGTATCGCTCCTACGGGATCCACGCGCTGCTCAACGCCGTGTGCGAGGTCGAGGGGGTGGGGGCCGCGGTGTTGATCCGCGCGCTGGAACCGGTGGAGGGGATCGACGTCATGCGCGCACGACGGGGGGTTGATCGCGTCGAGGATCTGTGCTCGGGACCGGGCAAGCTCACGCAGGCGCTCGACGTCGAGCTCGTGGACAACGGCGCCGACCTGGCGGCAGGCCCGCTCGTCATCGGGCAACGCCACGAGCGCCGGTGGCGGGAGGTGGAGATCGTCTCCGGGCCGCGCATCGGCATCACCAAGGCGGTGGAGCTGCCGTGGCGGTTCTGCGCCGCGGGAAGCAGGTTCGTCTCGCGGCGCCCGCCGGCCGCCGTCGTCCCAGTGCTCGGGTCCGCGTCAGGAGCTGCAAGCAACCCGACAATCTGTTAGCGGTTGGGGGCGGGGCGAGGTACGGGCCGGTATGTCGAGAGCTACAAGACCGAATCCCCCTCGCGGACGGCTACCGCTCCAGCGGGGCCGTCCGTGCGGCGCGAACCGCGGCGGTGCGATTGGCGACGCCGAGCTTGGAGTAGACGTTCTGCAAGTGCTTGGCGACCGTGTGCTCGCTGATGCCGAGCTCGCCCGCCACCTCTACATTGCTTCGGCCGAGCGCCACGACTTGCAGAACGAGCGCCTCGCGTCGCTCAGCCCGCGTACGCGGAGGGAGTCCAGGCTTGTCTCGGCGTCAACGGGCTCGAGCATGACGACATCTGGGTCGCTTCCGCGGCCGCGTAGCAGGCGCGCGCTGAGCCGGCCATTCGGTGCCTCCAGGACCAGCGGCTTGACGTGGGCATCGTCCGACCGGTGCTGGCGGACCCACGATCCCAGCGGCTCGGGGAGGTCTGCGCTCGGACGCCACCCGAGCCAGCGCAGGAGCTTGGCCGCCGGGACGCTGGCATCAGTGACGCGTGCGCCGCGGTCAAGCACGACGATCAGGCGCTCGGCGGCGACCGCGCCGCGCTCTAGGCGGCGGATCGTGGCCCGCAGCTCGTCGACCTCGTCGAGGTAGTACTTCGCCCGCGCGAGGAACGGACGTAGGGCGTTGAGGACGTCACGGTCGCGTTCGGAGAAGTCAAGCGTGGCACGGCCGAGCGAGAGCCGAAGCTGGGTCACTGGCGAGCGCGCGCGCCCCCACCTGCGGGGCAGCACGAGCGCGATCATGTGCTCTAGGCCGACCGGGCGGTAGACCAGGTTGTAGAGGTCGAGCTTGTGCAGCGCGCGCGTGCTCACGAAGTCCGAGAGCTTGCGCGCGCTGCCATCGGCGGTTCGGGCGAAGTACGAGACGGTGGGATTCTGGTGGACGTAGCGCCCCACGAGCTCCTCGGCATGGGGGAAGAGCGCACGCTTGGGAGCGACAGCGACGATAGTGCGCCCAGGCAGGTCCACCTCGTTGTAGGACGGAACGTCGGCGGCCACCACACGCTCCATGACGTCGATCACCGCCGACGGAAAGCCAGCGGCGCTCTCGGCGCCGCGGAGCTCCTGTGCGGCACCGAGTACCGCGCGTAGGTCCCTCGCCCGTAGTCTGTCCATGACCACCTCGGAAGGGTATCTGAGCTGGCGCGGCAGGGCAAGAAGCCGCTGTGGGGGCGGGGGCCGGCGGCAACGGTACGCAGAATTGAGTATTGACCGCGGATCGCAGCGCGCCATAGCCTGGGTGATTCGCTCCGAGCGCGGCGGTGTCACGTTCGCAGGCAGATTTCTACATGAGGGCTGGTACTGGGCAATGCGAATGATCGGAAGCGTTGCAGGGCTCAGGCGGGCACGCCGCTCGCTCGCTCTGCTGGTGTCCGTGGTGGGAGTGGCCGCCGTTTCGCCCGGGTCGGCGCTCGCATTGAATGGACCGTGTCAACCCGTCGGCGGCGTGAATGGGTCGACGAGTTGGACCAACCCGAACGGGGGTAGCTGGGATGATTTCAACAACTGGAGCAACGGGACGCCGAGTCCGAGCTGTAGCACGTCGATCACCTTTCCCGGCACCTATACGGTCGTGATGCCAAATGGAGCCCTGTCGGCGGGCGTGACCGTGGGCGGCGCGTCGGGGACACAGACGCTGCAGGTGGCGGGCACCACGCAGGGCAACGGCACTTTTCAGGATTCCGTTTTCAACCCCGGCTACAGCGGGCAGCAGTTGACGATCGGCGCCCACGGCGTGCTGCAGATGACCTCGTCGGGGTCCAACCCGGGCAGGTCGATCGTCGGTGGGGACATCGTCAGCTCAGGGTTGATCACGGTCGATCCGGGGGCGTCGGGCCCGAACACCGGTCGCGACCTGAGGGCCAACGTGACCAACAACGCCGGCGGCGTGATCGCGTTTCACACCGACGTGACCACGTGCGGGTGCGGCTCCGGCGGCACGTGGATCAACAACGGCATGTTTACCACTGACGCCGGGACGACGTCGACCCTCTCCCGCACCGGCGCGGGCATAAACTTCACGCAGTCGGGCGGAACGCTCGCCAACAACGGCGAGATTGCCATCGACGGGACCCTCACGCACAGCGGGGGGGGCACGACGGGCAACCCGATCCAGATCTGTGGGACCCTGAACCCGGCAGGCCCGGGCACCGCGAGCTTCGCTCCGGTAGGTACCGCGAGTTGCAACAGCTTCTCGATCGGTTCGGACATCGGCTCGGGCGACACGGTCGAGGTCAACACGACCACCTCACTGCTCGACGCCTACATCGGCAGCTTCACGAACCACGGCACGCTCTCGTTCGACAGCAGCTCGGGGCATCTGGTCCAGCTCCACGCGGGTCAGAGCGACGTCTTCACCAACGCCGGCACGCTCAACTTCACCGGCACCAACGTGGCGGTAAAGCTTGTCAATAACGGCACTACGAACATCGTCGCCTCACCCGGGCTGTCGACGAACTTCAACACGCCGATAACTCAGGCGGCGGGCACGCTCACCGTCGCGGGAACGCTGAACGCGCAGGCCGGCGTGACGCTGTCCGGCGGCACCATCGCCAACCCTGGAACGCTCGGAGCGATCGGTTTCACGCACACCGGCGGCAACGCCACCGGCAATCCGGTCATGGTCTGTAGCTATGTCTCAGCTCCTGGTCCGGGAACGGGGAGCTTCCAGTTGCTCAACGCGGCAGCCGGTAACCCAAATGGCGCGTGTGGCAACCCCTACATCGCGAGCGACATCGGCGCGGGCGACACGGTCGAGGTCCATGCGGACAATGCTCAGCTCGACGCCTTCATCGGCAGCTTCACGAATCACGGCACGCTCTCGTTCGACAGCAGCTCGGGGCATCTGGTCCAGCTCCACGCGGGTCAGAGCGACGTCTTCACCAA
>JALYZL010000340.1 GCA_030948875.1 Actinomycetota bacterium | reverse complement strand
GGCGCTCTTCGCGTCCGGCAGCGCCGCTCCGGCGGCGGCGCGCGAACGGGCGGCAGCGGCAGCGAGGGGCTCGACGAGGATCGCCTCGGTGCGCCCTACCGCGTGGGCCGGGCAGCGCTGCCGGGAGCTCGGCCGTCCGAGGTAGACGGCGTGCCGGTCGAAGCGCACGCACGCCGACGGATCCGAGGCCAGTCTGAACACCGGCCAGCTTGCGGGCACGCGCAGCGAGTAGGCGCGGTAGCGCACCAGCTTGACGGGACCGTGCGCCGCCGCCGACGCGGGCGCCACACTGGCCGCCGCAGCGGACAAACCGACCAGGACGCTGGCGCACGCGCGCGCTGAGATGAGCCGTCGCACTCGGTCATCAAAACAGCTATGGCGGAGAAAAGATGCGCCAGAGCGCGCAAAAGCTAGTTCTCGGCGTCCAGGTGGCGTCGGTCGCCGTGCCGTTCCGCGCGCTCGCGCGAAGGTGCTCCCAGATCCGGTCGAGCTCCTCGGTGACCGCGCGCAGCCGCTGTCGATGCTCCTCGCGGCGCTCCTCCTTGGCCATGGCCAGCAGGGGTGCCATCAAGGAACGCGGCACCAAGTGACAAGTAGTTCGCTCTTCCCGATCAGGCCGCGCCGCGGTGGAGGTAGCGGTAGATCGTGGGGCGCGTGACGCCGAACTCGGGGTGCTGGTGAGAATCGTGTCACCAGCCGCCATCTCTGTTGAGACCCGCTGGCGGCGGGGGGGTTTCACAGCCGGCTGATGCGCCGGCGGGGCTCTTCGGTTGGCCAGGCGCTTGCCCTTGCTTGCGTCGTCGAGGTGCCCGTATACGGTGGTGCGGGGGGCGCTGAAGAGGTCGGCGATCCGCTGGACGGTGTAAGTCGCCGGCGTCGTAGAGCTCTTGTGGGAGGGCGACCTGCTCGGCGTTGGCCTGGGCCGGCGGCCGACCGCGCGTCCGCGAGCGCGCCCGGCAGCGAGTCCGTCGCGGTGTTGGCGAGGATCAGCTCATGCTGGAGCTCGGCGAGGACGGAGAGCATCCCGAACATCGCGCGACCCTCGGCCGTCGTCGTGTCTGGTGGGAGGCCTACCACCGTTTCACCGATCCAATCCACCAGGTGCTAGCTAGGTGGTCCCGAGGCGCTGACGCGGCCCATTCGCAACGTAATCCACACGCGCGGTGGCCGCGCCAGCACGGCGTCTCGAGCCTGGCCGTGCTCGCGTTCTTTGCCGCGATCGGCAAGATCGAGGAGACTCGCTCGCACGACTCGTTCCGCGGGCTTGCCCGCTCTTGCGGCCCGTGGTGGGCGTTTGAGAACGTCGCGATCCTGACTGAGCGGCCGCGGGTGCTCGTGCTCGATGACCGTGAGCGCCTGCATTCGGAGTCGGGCCCGGCGGTGGAGTACCGCGACGGATTCGGCTTTCACGCATGGCACGGGATGAGAGTCGCGGCCGACTCGGCCATCGACATCGACATCGACATCGACATCGACATCCACTCGATGACGGCGGACACGATCGACGAACAGTCAGACCGCCGCCTGCAGGCGACCCTCATCGACCTCTATGGCACACGGCGCTACCTCGAAGAGAAAGGCGCGAAGCTGATTCACCGAGAGGGGCACTGGGGCGCGCTCTACCACCTCACCACCGACCGCGAATGCACGGCGCTCCTCGACACGGACTCAGGAGTCCTGTGGCCGGTCGCTGTCACTGCTAAGACCGGACGGGAGGCATGGGCGCTCCTCGCCGGCGATGACCCCAATGCCAACGACGACTGCTCAACCCCGCCCATGCCCCTCGACTGTCCGTAAAGGCCCTCGGCCCGCGTCGTCTGCCAGCACCAGCGCCACGACCGCACGAGCCACGACAACGCCCGGAGCAAGGACGGCAGATCGTCGCCGTCCCACAGACCGGCCTATCGACGCGGCACCGGAATCGGCGCGGCCGTCTTCGGATACCAGCAGTCGGCGCACTTGCCGAGGACCGTGCGCGCGGTCCGGTGGCATCCCGGACAGATACTTACGTCGTCGTCGGCCACAGCCGGACGGTACTCTCCGACTCCACGACCCGTGGCGCCTCAGCTACCCTGAGCGCTCGCGTGGCGTCGCTTCTCCTGTGATCGCGCAGGGGAACTCTGCATCGGCTCGTGTCAGTCGACTGCGGCACGGAGGTCACGGGGTATGAGCCGGAAAGCGTCTCCTCCTGCCAGCGGCCGGACGACGCGAAAGTGGCGTTCGTCGAGGGTCGCGAGGTCGATCGTGTCTAGGCGTTCCGCGAGTACCACAAGCGACGCGTCTGAGAGTCCGAGCCCGTTGTCCGCGTAGCGTTCAGCGACCTGGACCGCAGCCCCGATCGCCCCAGGCCACCACTCGACTAGGTAGGCGCCAGCGACGAGGTCAGCACGGAATGCGCTCGACGCTACCGGGCCACCTCGTGCGGCGACGAGGTGGTCCACTTCGGCAACAATAAGCGGGGTTGTCGCAAGGTCGTCCTCTTCGGCGTCGAGCCAGGCTGCGACCTCAGTGTGATACTCGTCGGCGGCGTTCATGTACGCAAGGATCGCCGACGTGTCGACGATGATCACGACTCGCCGAAGCCCGACGTTGCGAGGTGCTCGTCGGCGCGCTCGGCGAGGTCCCCGGGTCCCGTGAATACTCCGCGCGCGCCGGGCTTGACTCGTAACGAGCCGGCGGCCGCCTCTCGCAGAGCCTGTCTGATCACCTCGGCCTTCGTCGTGCCTTCCTGTGCGGCACGCCTCGACAGTGCTATGTCGACTTCGGGCTCGATGTAGATGCTGGTCTTCTTCATGCTATGATCATAGCACCCGTCACCTGTCACCCGCGCTTGTCAAGCGCGGTTCTGAGATGGTTTCGAGACGGGTTTGATCCTTCCGCGGAGGCGGTAGATGCTGTGCTGCTCGCGATCAGGTGACGGCGCCGATGGAATCGGCCGGTCGCTTGGGCGCGTGCGTTACGGTCAGGATTTCGAGTAGTTCGCCGATGTTCTGTTCGCGAGCGATTGCGTCTGGGAGCGGTAGGTGGGCGTTGATCGTGTAATGGTTGTGCCGGCCGTTGCGTCGGCGTGTGATGTAGCCGTCGGCGACTAGGGCCCCGACGATCCTGTGTGCGGCGCGTTCGGTGATCCCCAGTTGCTCGCCGATATCGCGCAGGCGGATGCCGGGATCGTGTGC
>JALYZL010000338.1 GCA_030948875.1 Actinomycetota bacterium | reverse complement strand
GCACACGATCCCGGCATCCGCCTGCGCGATATCGGCGAGCAACTGGGGATCACCGAACGCGCCGCACACAGGATCGTCGGGGCCCTAGTCGCCGACGGCTACATCACACGCCGACGCAACGGCCGGCGCAACCATTACACGATCAACGCCCACCTACCGCTCCCAGACGCAATCGCTCGCGAACAGAACATCGGCGAACTACTCGAAATCCTGACCGTAACGCACGCGCCCAAGCGACCGGCCGATTCCATGCGCGCCGTCACCTGATCGCGAGCAGCACAGCATCTACAGCCTGTTGAGCGCCGCTTGATTTCGGGATGAAACGGGCGGTTCGTGCCGTGGATCCTCGGGACGGGCCAGTCGGCGGCGTCAAACCGGCTGTGCAGAGCCCCCTGCCGTCTGGTAGCTGTTCCCACACCAGTCGCCCCTTCCCGGCCGTGTCGTGGTCTGGGAGGCTCCCCGGCGGAATGCGTAAACGGACGATCCTCGATGCTCTCGATCGCGATCAGCGCGCAGCAGCTGGAGGCCGCTTTGGCGGCCGGCGAGCTCGCGTGCCCGGACTGTCGTGGGCGGCTATCGCGGTGGGGGTACGCGCGCTCGCGCGAGGTGCGCACGCGCGATGGCGTACGGTCGCTGAGACCGCGGCGGGCGTGCTGTCAGGGCTGCGGCGCGACGCACGTGCTGTGTCCGTCGTGGTCGGTTCCCCGCCGGCGCGACGGGGCGGAGGTGATCGGCGAGGCACTCGCGCTGGCCGCCCGCGGGGCTGGGCATCGCCGGATCGCCCGGCGGCTTGGGCGTCCGCCGGGAACGGTCCGCGGGCGGCTGCGCGCCGCGAGAGCGCGTTCGGAGAGCTTGCGAGCGTGCGGCGTGAGATGGGCGTACGCGCTCGATCCCGAGCAGCTCTTTGCGGTCGCGCCGGCCGGCAGCGAGCTCGGCGACGCGGTCGAGGCGATCATGCTCGCGGTCAGGGCGTGGGGGCTGCGGTTCGGTCCCGGGCAGACCGGCCCGTGGGAGCGGGCGGTGTGGCTGACCGGCGGGCTGTTGTCCGGCCGGGGGGCGCTGCCGCCGTAGCCGGTTTCGCGTGGTCGTGCCTCCGGCACGACCTCATCGCCATCCAGCTGCGCACGGTGGCTGCGGGTCAAGCGCCGCAGCAGCGTCCCACGGGATCCGTGCGCCCGCTGTCGGCGCTTGACGCCAGCCGACGGCGCAGCTACCCGGCCCGCGCGCGTGATCACCCGACAGTGGCCTGGCTGCGGTCGTTGACCCTTTGAACGTTTCAACGTTCGAGCGTTAGCCACACCGATCCCGGCCGACAACAGCATCAACGTGCCGAGACAAAGCGGCGCCTAACACCGCCTCCGCGGAAGGATCAAACCCAGCCTCGAAACTGTCTCAGAACCTGCCGTCTCGCCTAAGCCCGTCCGAGGGTTCTGAGACGACCTGTCGATGGGACTGATCGGCTACGCCCGCGTCTCGACCGACAAAGCCAACTTCGAGCAGGTCTCAGCGGCTGCCTTCACGCGGGCAGCGGCGTCCCGCGCGGTCACATCGCGATCAAAGCGCAAGCTGGGTGAGCCCGGCGCGCGCCCCGAGACGCGGTCTTGCCGACGTCGACGTGCGCGCTTGGATCTGGGCGATTGCACAAGTGGCGAGGCCGGTGCCAGCAGCCGGGTCGGCGCGGGTGCTCGCACGCGAAGGCGGAAGCGAGCGGCGCGAGCCGCGGTAGGCGAAAGCGAGAGCAGCCGAGCGCCGGTGCCAGAACCAAGATGGTGCGTGGCCCGCGGGCCCTCAACTCCGGCAGCGTGCTCGTGCTCGCGCGCGCCACTCAGCCCGTCTTGGCGATCACGCCTCTCATCTCGTCAGCGCTGAACGCGCGCAGCGTCTTGGTACGGAGGTTGCCCTGCGAGGAGAGCATCAGCAACGCCGCCGCCAGCGTCTCGTCGTCCGGGGCATCGAGAATGGTCACGAGGTCGTGGCCTCCAAGCGTCCAGTACGTGTCTTTGAAGGCAACTCCCAGCTTGTCGAAATTACCCCGCGCCGCCTCATATCGATCCACCGAGTCCTTGAAGCTGCTGACGCCTTGTTGCGTCCAATCGATCAGCACGACGTAGGTCGCCATGCCCACCTCCTTCGTGTCCGGGTCGGATCGATCCTAAGCCTCCGACGTCCTCGGTTCAAGGATCTGTCTCGCGGTGTCGCTCACTCGGTACCAGCCGTTTACCCGCTCGGGGGTCGGCGGTCGTCTTCAGTCCGCGCCGAGCGACTCGACGGCTTTGCTCCTCGCACGCGAATGCGAGAGCGGGCCGCTCGCGCCGACGAGGATGAAACCGCAAGAGGGTCGGGCCGTTGACGTGCTGCGACGAAGGGACGCCGGCGCTAATCGCGGCGCTCGCGACGGGCGCGAAGGAGCTCGTGCTTCCCGCATTGGGGGGGCTCGCCTGCGGCGTCGAGATGCCCGGGCTGATGATGAAGCAGGATGGTCGGGAACCGATGACGTGAATGCTGGTGGCTCACAGGGGAAAGGTCACAAGACCCGGAAATGGCAGGGTCGAAGTCTCGGGTCGCCCGGTTGCGCCTCGCACGAGCCTGCCGCAGATGTCTCGGGGATAGCGCACTCAGTTAAGTCGTTCTGCGGGTGCGGGTGCGGGTGACGGAGGGCGCTTTCGCGCACCGATCACTGGAGACCGATCAGGACAAGTTCGTATCAGTGCGGGGATTTGGGATCTCTGTGGATGTATCGGCTTGTCCGAACTGCATCCCTGTCACGGGCGCCGGGACCGGATCACACATCACCCAGCGAGCATCCATGTCGCAGCACATCCAGGACAACAATGACGCATTCACGGCCGCGCTGGCCGCCGGTGACGCCGTCGCCGTCGCCGTCGTCTACAGCGATGACGCGCGCCTGCTCGCACCCGGCTCAGAACTCCTCGCCGGATCAGACGCGAGCGCCGGCTTCTGGAAGGCGGGCATCGCCTCCGGAATCCGCGGCGCCGAGCTGACCACACTGACCATCGAGGAGCGCCACGACCTCGCGATCGAAGTCGGACGCTACGCGCTGCGAATCCAACCCAACGGCGAGAACCCCGTCACCGACACCGGCAAATACGTCGTCGTGCACACCCGCACCCCGACCGGCGACTGGCACTGGGACCTCGACATCTTCAACTCCGACTGCCCCGCATCATGAACAAACCCCCGCGCCATCACTCGCAAGTGAGCGGAACCCCGGTCAGCGAGACGGGGTTCCGAGAGTCGGCGACGTGCTAGGTAGCCATGGGGCGAATTGTCTGGTCGCTGATTGCGGTCGCATCGGCCGTTGCCGTCAACGCGATCGCGCCGCACGATCGTGCGGCGGGTGTCGGCCGGCTGTGCTCGGCGCGACCCGGCGCACGCGTAACGGCGACCGCGGCAGCGCGTTGGCCCGCGGTCGTCCTCACCCCCCAGCGCGTACTCATCGATCGTCTGGCCAGCGTGGACGCCAATGCCGAAAACGGGCGATCCCGGCACCTGAGCCTGTCCAACGTCACCACGATCTCGCCGGAAGTGCTGTCGGTCCGGCTCGCGACGACGTCGCGGGGGACGCGGTCGCTTCAGCTCGCGCTCTCGATCGCTCCAGGCGAGCATTTCTATGGGCTGGGGGAGCGGTTCTTCGGGCCGGACCTCGCAGGTCACCGGCTCGATACCTGGACCGAGGACCGTAACACCGATCCGTCGAAGCGGACGAGCTATTTCACGACGCCGTTTCTGCTCTCGAGCAGCGGATATGGCCTCTACCTCGCGACGAGCGCGCGCGCGAGCTTCGACATCGGCGCCTCGCGTCCCGGATGCCTTCTGATCGACGTTCAAACCGTTTCGCTGCGTGCCTACGTGATCGTCGGTTCAAGCCCGCAGCTGGTGCTGGAGCGGCGAGCGCGGCTGATCGGCCGCCCGCCGCTTCCGCCGGCGTGGGGGTTTGGGGTGTGGAAGACGCTGATCGGGGGACCCGGCCGCGTCGAGGCCGAGGCCGCGCGCCTGAAGGCGCTCGGGATACCTGTCGACGCCGCGTGGATCTACGACGCCGTCGATCCCAAGTCAGGCCTCGGGTGGCCATGGAAGTTGTACGGGCCGATCAACCCCGGCCGATACCCCGACCTGCGAGCGCTGATTAGAACCCTTCACCGCCGCGGACTGCGAGTGCTGGGCTACCTGAACCCGTTCCTTTATCGAGGAACACCCGCATACTCGACCGCCGCCCGCCACCACTATCTCGTCGTTGACGCTCGCGGCCAACCGATCATCCAGCCATGGCGCCAGCATGCGTACATCGATTTCACCAACCCCGCGGCAAGTCTGTGGTGGCAAGCGCGCATACGGAGCGCGCTGCAGAAGACGGGGTTTGACGGAGCGATGCAGGACTACGGCGAGGACGCCCCGGCCGACGGACGTTACGCCAGCGGTCAGGACGCCGCGCTCCTCCACAACCGATATCCGGTCCTATACGCGCGCGCGGTGCGCCAGGCCGCGCAGGCCGCCAAACCGAACGGCACCGTGTTCTTCGCCAGATCTGGCTACACCGGCTCAGAGCGCTACCTCACCGGAGGGTTCACCGGCGACCAACGCCGCGACTGGAGCTCCGGCGCAGGCATCGGCTCAATCGTCCCAGCGATGCTCTCCAGCGGCCTCTCCGGACGCCCGTACTGGGGACCGGACATCGCAGGATTCTCCCAAGGCGACACCGGACCCGATCAACAAGAACTCTGGGAGCGATGGCTCGAAATCGGCGCGCTATCACCCACCATGCGCGACATGCTCGGCGCGTTCACCACCCCGATCGACCTCTGGAGCAACCCCGAGACGATCCGGCTGTTTCGTCGCTACGCCCGCCTCCACGAAGCCCTCAAGCCATACATCTACCAGTACGCCCGGATCGCACACCACACCGGCCTACCAATCGCCAGACCGCTCTTCCTCAACTATCCGAACGACCCCACCGCTTACAACGTCAACGACGAATACCTCCTCGGAGACGACCTCCTCGTCGCCCCCGTCACCCGTCCAGATCAAACGCGCCGCCGGCTCTACCTACCCGCCGGCCCCTGGCAAGACCACTGGACCAAGCACACGTACACCGGACCGGGCTGGATCACCCTACCCGCACCACCCGACCAAATCCCGCTACTCGTCCGCGAAAGCCTGGGCAGACCGAGACTCAGGATACCGACGCTCAGCTAACAAATCCCGCGCTCGCCTGCAACGGACGACGCCAGGCGTCGGGGTCGGGGGCGGGGTCGGGGTCGGCAGCTAGGGTCTCGCAGGGGATCCACCACCGCGCGCTCGGCGCGCCCGCCCGACGGCCGTTCGGCGCCGGCGGCGAGGTCGTCGCAGATGCGGAAGATCATCTGCGACGGAGCTCGGCCTCTCAGCAGGGGCCGCTCGGCTGGCGTGTCGACGGCGGGGCGGCCGCAACCGTGGCGAAACTCCGCGCCCCCCGGCACGAGCGGGCGAGTAGTCCGCCCGGGCGAATACACAAGCCGCGAGCCCGGTGCCGGTCGTCGCTGCTGCTCGCACGCGAATCCGAGAGCGCGAATCGGGATGCGGTCCCGGCGATAGCAACGGTGGCCGACGGCTCAGCGGGACCGCTGCCCCCGTCCGATCGGCGGCTCGCCGACACTGTCCCGTTGCACCAAACCCGACAGCGAGCGTCGGTGCTTGGCCGTGGCTCCGTTGGTTTCGCGGCGCTCGTATCGTCCCCGGGCGGGAACGCTGTAATTTCTCGGATCCGACTGCTTGCTGACCGGAGCGTGCGGCTAACGACGCGCCGCCAGCGACTTGTCGGCTCCGAGTACACGGGACGATCTCGAGGACATGTTCAACACGCGAGCGACCGGCCTCGTCGCCTCGCGGCTCGAGCCACCGTCAGGCTGTCTCGATCCGTTGGCGACCCGCGTGTCGGTTTCTCGCGTTCTTATCGTCTTCTCATCGAACGGGGTCTACCTTGGCGCGCGAATCGTCAAAAGGAGAGGTCCCGATGTCCAGGTACAGGCCCTTTATTGTTCTGACTGCGGTGTTGATCGCCGGGTGTGGCTCGAGCAGTAGTTCCTCGAGCACGCACGCGGCGTCGAACACTCAGATCAAGATTCAGACCGTTCCCGCGAGCGGTCCGACGTATCACCCAAAGATCGTGCCCGCCGACTTCACCACCCACGTGACGAACCGGTTTTGGCCGCTGCATCCCGGCGCGACATGGGTGTATGACGGCACTAAGGATCATGTGCCGGAGCACGTCGTAATCACTGTGGAAAACAGGACGAAGACGGTCCTTGGAGTCCGCTGTCTCGTCATCCACGATGTGGTGACGGTCAACGGGAGTCTCGAGGAGGACACCACCGATTGGTATGCCCAGGACCGCACTGGCGCTGTGTGGTACTTCGGTGAGAGCTCCCATGATTACAAGAACGGCGTCGTGGTGAGCACCCAGGGGACGTGGGAGGCGGGCGTCGACGGCGCACAACCGGGTGTCATCATTCAGGGCCACCCGAAGCCCGGGCCGACCTACCGGCAGGAATATCGGCCGGGAGTAGCCGAGGACATGGCCAGGGTGCTGACGACGACCGCGGTCGAGTCGGTTCCGGCCGGAACCTTCCGCGGTGTGGTTGAGACCTATGACACCGATCCGCTGAACCCTGACAAGATCGAGCGCAAGTTCTGGGCTCCCGGCGTGGGCGCAGTGCATGTGGTTCGCATTGGCGGTAGCCATCAGGAGGAGATCAAGCTCACCAGCTACACGCCGTGAGGGCATGACCGGAGTGCAGCCAGATGTGGTGATCGAGGCAAAGGGCCTTTACCACATCTACCGTGAGGCGTCGCTTGAGACGATTGCGCTGCGCGGTGCGGATCTGGCGCTCGTCCGGGGCACCTGGACGAGCGTCATGGGTCCGTCCGGCAGCGGTAAGAGCACGCTGCTGCACGTAATGGCGGGTCTGGTGGAGCCGAGCGGCGGCTCGGTGATGATCGACGGTCAGGATCTGACCCGCCTGCCGCCGGCGGAGCGCGACGAGCGGCGGCGGAGCTGGATCGGGGTGGTCCTTCAGCGAGACAACCTGCACCCACTGCTCGACGTCGCCGAGAACGTTGCGCTGCCGTTGCGGATCGGCGGACGCTCCGGGTCGGAGGTGAAGCGCACGGTTTCCGAGTTGCTTGAGCGAGTGGGGCTGAGCGACCGCAGTCGCCACATGACCCGTGAGTTGTCGGGGGGCGAGGCACAACGGGTCGCGATCGCGGTTGCGCTCGCGCCGCGCCCGGAGGTGCTTCTCGCCGATGAGCCGACTGGCGAGCTCGACGAGGCGACTGCCGCGGGTCTGCTCGACCTGGTCGCCGCGATCCGCGACGAGGTCGGGACGACGATCATGACCGTCACCCATAACGCCGCGGTTGCCGCTCGCGCCGACCGCCGTGTGAGGATGCGCGATGGGGTCGTGGTGGCGGATGCCTGAGCAGTTGGCCGTAGAGGCGGTCGAGGTGACCCGGACCTATCGCGTCGGCGCCCATTCGGTGGCCGGCCTTCAGCGCGTGTCGCTGTCGGTGGCCCGCGGCGAGGTCGTGGCGGTGATGGGCCCCAGCGGATCGGGCAAGAGCACCTTGCTGTTTGTTCTCGGCGGCCTCGATCGTCCCGACGAGGGGAGGGTGCGCGTGTGCGGCGTGGATTGGGCGACGCTCGATGGTAAGGAGCGTGCGAAGTTTCGCCGCGGCGCGTGCGGCTTTATCGCCCAGGGTCAAGCGCTCCTTCCGCAGGCCACTGCCGCCGAGAACGTCGAAGTTCCCCTACTGCTCGATGGCGTCGACCCGACGAAGCGCCGTTCAGCCGTCGCCGCCGCGCTTCATCGCGTGGGTCTTGGCGAGCATGCCGGGAAGCTGCCGGACCAGTTATCCGGCGGCGAGCAGCAACGGGCTTCGATCGCTCGCGCGCTGGTGGCTCATCCCGCGGTCGTGTTTGCCGACGAGCCGACCGGGAGCCTCGACTCGGCCACCAGCGATGAGGTCATCCGCCTGCTCGTCGCCGCCGCCGCCGAGCGCGACACCACCGTTGTCCTCGTTACTCACGATCCGATCGTCGCCGCGCACGCCGATCGCATTGTGCGACTTCGCTCGGGCCAGCTCGATCCCGAGGGCGGCGAGACGATTGATCGCGGAGCGGCCGAGTGACCCGCTGGCTCTTGATCCGCGGCCTTCGCCGCGCGCCCCGCAGGCTTGTGCTCGGTGCTGTCGGCGTGGCGTTCCCGGTGGCCGTGTTGGCAGCCACGCTGTTCTTCGTCGACACGGCCGTCCACTCGATGACGCGCTTGGCGCTGGATCCGGTCCAGGTCGAGATGCGAGCAATCTCCACCTCGCTTGACACGAACATGACGCAGGTCGGTAACCAGTTGGCGTCGGTCCCGGGCGTCCGCCGCGTCGAGCGCTTCGCGTCGGCCGACGTCGTCGTCTCGGCGCCCGGCGCTGGTCACCGCTCGACGGCGCGCTTGTTCGCCGTCGACCCTGCCTACCTCGCCAATCATCGCTGGGTCCACGTCGTCGCGGGGAGTCTCGCCGGCGGCGCGCTCCTCAGCCAGAGCCTCCGCGCGGTGCCCGGGGTGGGGACGGCGAAGAACGTCACGATCCAGCTACCTGGGCGTTCGGGCACGTTGCTCAAGCTCGCGCCCAGTGGAACGGTGGACTTACGGCAAGCATTCACGTGGTTCGCGATTCCGGCGGGCGAGGTTCAGGGCGACATCGCGATGGTTCCCCGAGCGATCGTCATCGACTTCGCGACGTTCCAGCGGGCAATCCTCCCCGCACTGCGCGCTGCGCTCGGATCGGCGACAACGGCGCTGAACCCCGGGCTCGCGAACCTGCCCCCGGTGACGCTCGAGGATCACGTCGCCGTCGACCACGGCGCCTACCCATCGGACCCGGCGCGCGCGGTCTCATTCTCGAGCGCACTGCGGCGCGTGCTGGAACGGCGCGTACCCGGGTCGATCGTCGTCGCCGACAACGCCGCCGAGGAGCTGACGATGGCTGCGACTGATGCAACTAACGCGAGGATCCTGTTCTTGCTCCTCGGCATCCCTGGCGTGCTCGTGGCCGCCGCCCTCGGGCTCGCGACGGAGTCCGCGCTTGCCGACGCCCAGCGTCGAGAGGAGGCGATGCTGCGCCTACGGGGCGCCACCGAGGGGCAGCTTGTCCGGCTGGCCACCGCGCACGCTGCGGTCGCGGGAGCGCTCGGCGCGGTGATCGGCTTGGTGACCGCGGCCGCAGCGGTCAGCGCGGCCAACGGGGAGCTCGTGTGGAAGCACACGTCAGTCGCGCAACTCGGACTTTCGGCTGGCGTTGCCTTGCTCACGGGAGCTCTGGTGACGGCCGTGCGTCTAATTCGCCTGCGGCGCGCCGGACAGCGTACCGAGGTGGTAATCGAGCGCCAATTGCTGCAGCGCGGCTGGTCGCCGTCCTGGCGGCGCGGACACCTCGACCTCGTTGCCATCGCCCTCGGTGTCGTGATTCTGCTGGTCAACTCGCTCGGTGGCGGACTGAAGCAAGCGCCGATCGGCAGTCCGACGCTGGCCTTGTCGTTCTATGTCCTGCTCGCGCCGATCGCACTCTGGCTCGGCGTCACTCTGCTGACGATCCGGTTGGTGCTCGGGGCGCTGGGGAGGAGCGGGCGGGTCGCGGGTGAGCACGGCATGACGTCGTGGCGAGCCGCCGGCTGGCGCTGGCTCGCTCGGCGCCCCGCGCGGATGGCAGCGGCGCTCGCGCTCGGAAG
>JALYZL010000312.1 GCA_030948875.1 Actinomycetota bacterium | reverse complement strand
CTCCTGGAGGGTCGCCCATGTGGGGCACGGAGTCCACAAGCTTTCGCAGGTCGCGTGTCCGAGCGCGACCCTGTGTGACACGCTCGACACCGACGGGGACCTGTTCACGTCGATCGATCCCCTCGGCCAGTCGCGCGGCTGGGTGGAGGACAGCGCAGCCTTCATGCCACCGATCTTGGGTTCTGGCGGATCGACGCTCTCCTGCCCCTCGGTCAACCTGTGCCTCGAGCTCGGTATCGGACAAGTCACCATCTTCACCGACCCGGGCGGGCTGGCGCGCGTCGCCGCCGAACCGCACATCAGCCGTGCCCAGCTCAGAAGGGTCGCGCAGGACGCTCCCCGGCTGCGGTTGACCGTCACCTCTGGCGTCCCGCCCGGCCAAGCCGTGAAGTCGATCGCGATCGAACTTCCCAAGGGTCTCAGCTTTACGCGATCGGCGGCCGCACTGCGCGTGGTCGGATCGAGCGGGCGTCCGGTCGCCTTCACGGCCCGGATCTCCGGTGGCCGTCTCACGCTCGCGCTCGCTCATGCAAGCTCGAAGACCTCGGTCACGATCCCCGCGACAGCGCTTGCCGCAACACACGAGTTCGTCCAAGCTGTCAAACGCCACAAGATCCAGTCGATCCACCTCCGGATGACCGTCACCGACATAGTGCATGCGAGAACCGCGCTCTCGCCCAGCGTCCGGGTATCGTGAGGCTGGGCGTGGGGTTGGCCAAGAGGCGGCCGCCGGAGCTCATCGTCGTCGTAAACATCTTCTAAATCTGCTTAGACGCGGAATCCGAGGGCGCCCATCGGGTCTAACGCGCCACGCGGTGCGAAGAACGACCGTAAAGCACCGCGTCTAACAGGATCTGTCTGCCGAGATTCCCAGCGCTGTCGCTCGCGGCGAGGCGCGAACCGCGTCTAACGCCAAACATGAAAATCCGCACCGTTACTGACGAAGGGCCCGATCAGCGACACGACCGGCAGAAATTCCTGCACGCGATCGCTTACCGGCACTTTTCGTTCCGTTGTTCGTCACGGCCCGGCGCTGAGCAACCAATCGCTCAGGCTCAGCGAGCTCGAGCGCCACGAGGAGGCGCTCTCCGCGGTCGTACAGGCCGTCGAGATCCGGCGGCGGTTGGCCGAGGCGCGCCCGGACGCGTCCCTGCCCAGTCTCGCGTTGTCGCTGAGCAACCAATCGGCCTGCTTGCACGGACTCGGGCGCGACGAGGACGCGCTCGGGGCGATCGAGGAGGTCGTCGAGATCTACCGGGAGCTGGCGGACACGCGCCCCGAAGGTTTCAGGCCCCGACTCGCGACGGCGCTCACCAAGCGGTCACTGATGCTCGCCGGGCTGGGTCGCCCGGACGACGCACTCGAATCCATGAACGAGGCGATCGAGGTCTACCGGGAGCTGGCGGCGGAGCGCCCGGACGCCGCGCGCGCCGATCTCGCGACGGCGCTGAACAGCCAGTCCCTCATGCTCAGCGGACTCGAGCGCCGCGAGGACGCGCTCACGGCGATCGAGGAGGCCGTCGAGATCTACCGGGAGCTGGCGTCAGATGCCCGCCCGGACACCTTCCTGCCCAAGCTCGCGATGTCGCTGAGCAACCAGTCGAACCGGCTCAGTGAGCTAGCACGCCGCGAGGACGCGCTCAAGGCGATCGAGGAGGCTGTCGAAATCTGGCGGGGGCTGGCGAGCGCGCGCCCGGGCGCCTTCCGGCAAGCGAGCGCGCTCGTCGAGCTCGCGACTGCCCTGAGCAACCAGTCGGGCTCCCTGAGTGGGCTCGGGCGCCGCGAAGACGCCCTCAAGGCGATCGAGGAGGCGATTGAGATCAGGCGCGAGCTGGCCGCGGCGCAGCCGGACGCGGCCCTGCAAGCGCGCCTGCGCGCCGACCTCGCGACCGCGCTCAACAATCAGGCGGGCTGGTTGAGCGACCTGCGCCGCCGCGACGAAGCGCTGACGGCGATCGAGGAGGCTGTCGAGATCAGGCGCGAGCTGGCCGAGACCGAGCCGGACGCGTTCCTCGCCGACCTCGCGACGGCGCTGGGCAACGAGTCGAGCCGACTCGTCGACGTGGCGCGTCGCGAGGACGCGCTCGCGGCGAGCGAGGAGCGCGTCGAGATCCTCCGGGGGCTGGAGGCAGCGCGCCCTGACGCCTTCCGGCCCGACCTCACGACCGCGCTCTCCAACCAAGCGGACAGGCTCAGCGAGCTCGGGCGCCGCAAGCCGGCGCTCAAGACGATCGAGGAGGCGCTGAGCCTGATGCTGCCGACGCTCGGGCGCGCCGAGCAAGGCCTGCCAAGCGCGGGGCTGAAGCTGGTACAGGCCTATCTCAAGCGGTGCGAAGGAGCCGAAGGCGACGCCGACCCCGAGATGCTCCAGCGAATCCAGGCACTGCTCGTCTCGGCCGCCCTGGGCCCTGAGGAGAAGGAGCGCCGTTCACCGGGACGCGCGACGAAGCTCGATTTCCCATCGCGTGAGCGCGCCTCAAACCGGCTGAGGTAAGTCCGCGGGGCCACCGCGAACCTTGCCGCTGCAGAGGTCGAACCGGGAGCTGTGCCAGGGACAGATGACGACGTCGCCGTCACGCTTCCCCTCGGCCGGCGGCCCGCCGAAGTGGCTGCACGTGTTCGTGATCGCGCACAGCTCCCCATTGACCGAGCGCGGGAGGAGAACGGCCTCGCCGTCGACTTCCAGGCGATGCATCGCCGAGCCCGGTCGTCGCCGCCGGCGGCGCTCCCGCCACCGATACCGCAAGAGCGCCGTCCGCCTGGCGCCCGACCGCCGTCGAGCAAGTCGGCTCCGCGACGGCCGGTCTTGGCGACCGCACTGCGCACCATCGGTTGCAGCCGGTCGCTCACGCCGTCGAGCCACGTCTGGCTTGCCGCGAAGCACTCGGCGAATTCCAGGGTCACTATTGTCCCCCTTAGGGACATTGAGCGATGAATTCTTGCCGGACCGTCGGTCAATGCGGTGTTTCACCCTGACGGTTGGGCTCCCCGGCATCGTTGACCCGTCGGACGCACTGACGTCATGCGAGAGAAACGACACAAGCGGGCCGCGAGCCGGCATGAACGTAGGCCGCGCAATGAGAACGGGAAGCCGGACGCCGGAGGTGCCCTCATCGAGCCACGCCGTCGACGTCACGAGCTGAGGCTCAGGGAGCACTCGCGCGAGTCGCGGACAGCTCCTCGATGCTGGGAGCTGGTGCTCGTTCTGGGGTTGCTAAGACGCGCTTGGAGCGCGGCTGGTGGAGGAGCCAGGCTTTCGCGCTCTGCCGCCGCCTGCTCGGCGCGACGGCCCGCCGAGCGCCACGAGCGGTGTCAAGAGCCCGTACCTCCCGCGCTCTAACACCCTGACAGTCTCCAGCCCGGGCTTCGGCGGCCCCGAGACGACATGCACGACCAGCGCTCCGGTGAGCTTCGCGACCCGGTGCGGAAGATCCGCCTGGAGCCATTTCGACAAGCCCGTTGGGAGCGTCGAGAAGATTATCTCGTCGTAGCGCTTCGGGTCCCACGACTCGGTGACCGCGACCATCGCGTCAGCGTCACCAACCCGGCCCTCGATCTCAAGGCCAGCGTCGCGCATGCGCTCGACGGCCTCGCCGAGCTGCTCGGCCGCCGCTGCGCGTCCCCCGCCAAAGTGCGTCGCTGGGACGATCAGCGTGAACGCCGCCGGCGCGCGAGCGGCACGCTCCTTGAGCACATCGAGCAGCTCGTCAGATGTCGCGGTCACGTTGGCGACCACGAGAAAATTCCGCTTCCACGCCATCGGAAAACTCCTTTCCGCGGATGCAATCAACCGACTCCACCAGAATAGCGCGGGGCTCTCCTGTCGCAAGCTGCGCCTGGCTGTTGCGCTGACGCCGATCCGAGTTCTAGGTTGTGGGGATGGAACGGATCGCGGTGATCGGATGTGGCGGCTCTGGCAAGACGACGCTGTCGCGCCAGCTCGAGGAGCTGCTCGACCTGCCGGTGATCCACATCGACGCGCATTACTGGCGGGAGGCTGACGGGCGGCGTATCGAGTCGACGCCGGAGCAGTGGACCAGGTGCCATTCCGAGCTCGTCTCCCGTGATCGCTGGATCATCGATGGGATGAAGCTCGGTGTCCTGCGGGAACGGCTTGCGGCCGCGGACACGGTGATCTACCTAGATGTGTCGACGAGAACGTGTCTGATGGGCATCGTGCGCCGCCGGGTCCGCTTCCGCGGACAGCTACGGCCCGAGCTCGGGGTCTACGACCGGGTGAGCTGGGACTTTGTGCGCTGGATCATCTCCTTTCGCCGACGCCAGCGTCCGCGGATCCTCGAGCTCCTCGATCGCTGTGACGCTCAGGTCATCGTGCTTAGGTGACGGGTCCGGCGGGTCATCTGCCCGCGTCGCCGGTGTCGGGCCGGTGGCCCCAGTCGATCCCCGCGAAGCGCTGGCGGAGCTTTTCGCCGTGGTTCGGATTCAGCGAACCGACCCAGGCGATCCGCCCGCGGAGATGCGCTTCGAAGTCGGCCACTCCAGCGCGGTTCTCAGTGCCCGGCCCGCGGCGAGCGCAGTTGTGGAGAATTGCCTTGAGCCGGTCGTACTCAGCGCGAAGCACGTTGGGGTGGACGTTGACGACGACCCCGCACACCGATTGCCGTCCCCCAGCGGTACTGAGCGCAGACTTGCCTTCGTTGAGCGAGAAGCCTTCTTCGCGGGTGATCGTCGCGACCAGCTCTTCGAACTGGCGGTGGCGGCTCCGCAGCTTGGACGGACCAGAGAACGTCAGGTCGTCGGCATAGCGCGAGTAGCGCAGTCCCACCGCGGCCGCCAGCCCGCTCAGACGCCGGTCCAGGCGGAACGCGGCGAGGTTGGCGAGCGCCGGCGAGGTCGGGGCGCCCTGTGGCAGGTGGGGCGTTGCGAGCTGTCGGCCCAGCCAGAAGCGCGGCTGGATCAATTGTGGCTCGGCGGCGCCCTCGATCGCTCCCCAGAAGGCGAGCGGAACCGTGTTGGTGCTGAGCCCCGTGAGCGCATGCGCGACGGCGGGGGTGTAGCCCACGGTGCGATAGATGCCGTAGACGCGAGCGGCGGCGATCGAAGCGAAGAAGTCCTTGAGGTCCAGGCGCAGCACGACATCCTGGCCTGTATGGAGCCCGACGTGGCTGACCACGGACCGCCCGCGGGTGAAGCCGTGCGCGGCGCGGTGCGGAGGGACGTGATCGAGGATCTCGTGCAACACCCATCGCTGAATCTCCTTGAGGCGAGCCTTCGGGGCCTCGATCACCCGCGGCAAGCCGCTCCGACGTGGTACCGACCGGTATCGATAGTTACGCAGCTTCGCTTCGGTCACGGTGCGCTCCAAACCGCGTACGTCGGCGAGCCAAGCGAGCTGCCCGTGGCTGAGCTCGAGCAGGTCAGCGAGCGTGGCTACTGAGTCAATCTCAGCGATCGGCCAACTGTGCTCCAGCGGTCTGTGTTCGTGCGCGACCGGGGGCTCGTAAGCCAGCAATCTGATGATCTGTGGCGGCTCGGAGTCCTCAGCGCGGGCCGAGCGCTCGGACAGGAAGGCCTCGATGAGCCGAATCAGATCGCCAGGGCGATCGGTCGGCGGCGCGCGGTGAACGGTCACGACGCGAAGGGCCAGGGCGCTCATCCAGCCCGGCCAGCGATCCAAGCAGGCAGATCCGCGCTCGGCTACCTCATCCGCGTTCCATCGACCCTGGAGGAACGCATCCGCGAGCTCATGGGCCAGCGCCGACCGCTCACGCGCGTCGTACATGGTGCGAATGATGGCGGCGCCGCACCCCGACTGCTCCTCGTCGTGCGTGCCCGGTAGTGCCTCCGAACGGATGCACCTGGGGGCTCGCGATGCACTGGCCCAGGTAATCGGTCATCCCCGGGGTGACCCCGGAGAGGGAAGACGCGCCCGCAGGCGCGTCGTACCCGCCTCGAGTGCTGCGACGCCGCGGGCGACAGGCTAGCGGAGCGAACGCCCTACCCCGACCGACGGGGGCGGGGTGAGGGCAGCTCTTTCCAGTGGACTTGGATCAGTGCGTAACGGCGGCAATCGCTTCGATCCAGATCATCTAGCCATACGCCACATCTATTGGCGGGCCGCCTAGTTTGGATTGAACTGGGAGTCATGGCCAACTCCACCTACATCACCCTCGAGGGCGTCATCCACGACCCGCAGGATTGGCCGGCGCTCGGTTCCTTCTCAGAGCAGAACGAGGCGAGCGGATCCAGGCAGACCTGCTCCTGAGCTGCGAACATCCAGATCATGGGAGGCAAGACCTACGAGGGCTTCGCCAAGGTAAGGCCGACGCGTGGCGGGCACCCCCTACGGCGACCACATCAACGAAATGCCCACGTACATGTCCGCCTCTCATCCAAGCGGCGGACGGGCCTCGAACCCGCGACCTCGAGCTTGGGAAGCTCGCGCTCTACCAACTGAGCTACCGCCGCGCAGGCGCCATTGTAGGACTCGATCGGCACCGTGGGCGGAGCGCGCCCATTACCCTTCGTGGCCGAATGCCCCGCATCGTCATCCCGGGACTGGTTGCTCTTGTCGCGATCGGAGTCCTTGCTCTGCTGGTGTTCGGCATCGCTCGCAACGGGCCGAACACTTCGCTCGACGCTCAGCTCACGAAGGGCATCCATCCGGTGGACCCGGCGGCGAATCTGACGCTGCCGATTCTCGGCAGTCAAGGCAACGAGCATCTTGCCGCCCTGCGTGGCAAGGTCGTCGTCGTCAACGTGTTCGCGTCGTGGTGTGGCGCGTGCGTCGCCGAGACAGCGGTGCTCGAGCGAGCCCAGAAGCAGATCGCGGGACGGAACGCGACCGTCATCGGCGTGACCTATGAGGACGCCGCGCCGAGCTCTGAGCAGTTCGTCAAGTCCCACGGGATCACCTATCCGGTGCTCCGTGACGTGGGCACGACGTTCACCCAGGACTGGGGCCAGACCGGCGTCCCCGAGACCTACGTCATCAACCGTCAGGGCAGGGTCGCGGCGATCCGGCGCTACCAGATCAATCAAAGCTGGCTCGACCGCACGCTGGCGCCGCTGCTGGCGCAGCGGTCGTGAACGAGTCGACGCACCCCCGCCGGCCCCCGGGCCGTTCAGCGGCGGCGACGCTCCTGCTCGCCCTGGCGATCGCGTCACTCGTCATCGCCGCGCCGGTGGCAGCGGCCCCCAGGCCCACCCTCAGCCAGCTCGAGACCGATTTCATGTGCGTGCTCTGCCACGAGCCGCTCAACGCGTCGCAGTCTCCGCAGGCAGATCAGGAGCGTTCCGTCATCAGCTCCGGCCTCGCCAAGGGAGAGACGACGGCACAGATCGAGAAGACGATGGTCGCCTATTACACGCCCGCGGTGCTCGCCGTTCCGAAGGCGACGGGGTTCAATGCCGTTTTGTACATCCTCCCCCCCGCCGTTCTCCTCGCGGGCCTCGTCTCGCTCGCCGTGCTCCTCCCCCGCTGGCGGCGCCGCGGGCGCGCCGCCACGGCCCTCGCCGCCCCCGCGGAAGGGGCGCTCGACACCGCCGACGCCAAACGCCTGGAAGAGGAACTGGCGCGCTACGAGGGTTGACATCCGCGCCCGTCATCCGCGTCGCCCGACGCGATGACGTCGCGGGAGTGCTCGCACTTTGGGGCATCGCGCGCAGCGAGCACGCGGTGAGCGTCGACGATGAGCAGATCCTCCATCAGCTGCTGGATCATGATCCCGGTTCGCTGCTCGTAGCCGAGGACGACGGCGAGATCGTGGCCTCGTTGATCGCCGCCTGGGACGGCTGGCGCGCCAACTTGTACCGGCTCGCCGTGGCACCGGAGCACCGTCGCCGTGGGCTCGCCACGCGGCTCGTGAGCGCCGGCGAAGAGCGCCTGCGCGCCCTCGGCGCTCGGCGCGTAACGGCGCTGGTGGGCCTCGACGGCGAGCGCGCGCGGAACATGTGGATCTCGGCGGGCTACGCCTTCGACCCCGAGATCGGCCGCCACGTCCGGAACATCTGACGGACGGGCCCGGCGCCCAGCCCGGCGCTTCACATCGACTCGGGCGCACTCACTCCCAGCAGGCCGAGCGCCACGGCGATCGTCTGCTTGGTCGCGACCGACAGCGCGATCCGGAACGACTCGACCGCGGGCGGCGTCGCCCCCACCACCCGGCAGTCCCGATAGAACGCGGTGAAGATCTGCGCGAGCTCGAGCCCGTAGGTGGCAATGCGGTGCGGAGCTCGGCGTTCCGCCGCCTCGGCGATCTCTTCGGGAAAGGCGAGCAACTGCTTGATGAGATCGCGCTCGGCGTCGTCGAGCGCGCCCGTCTCCCACTCGTCGGTCGCCGCC
>JALYZL010000307.1 GCA_030948875.1 Actinomycetota bacterium | reverse complement strand
CGCCCGCCGATTCGGACCCACCAATGCGCAACGGAATCGGCCGCCAGGCCGGATTCGACCTACTCGTGGAACTCCGTGTCGATCCAGTCCATCTGCGAGCGGAGCTCGCGACCCACGACCTCGACCTGGTGGCCGGCCTGCTCTTCGCGCATGCGCTTGAAGTTCTCCTGCCCGGCGCGGTTCTCGGCGATCCACTCGCGGGCGAAGTCGCCCGACTGGATCTCGGTTAGGAGCTGCGCCATAGCGGCACGCGATTCCTCGCCGATCACGCGCCGGCCGCGCGTGAGGTCGCCGTACTCGGCCGTGTTCGAGATCGAGTAGCGCATTCCCGCGATGCCCTTCTCGTACATCAGGTCGACGATCAGCTTGAGCTCGTGGAGGCACTCGAAGTAGGCGAGCCGGGGGTCGTATCCAGCGCCCACGAGGGTCTCGTACCCGGCGCGGACGAGCTCGGTGACCCCGCCGCAGAGGACGGCCTGCTCGCCGAACAGGTCGGTCTCGGTCTCGTCCTTGAAGGTGGTCTCGATCACGCCGCCGCGCGTGCAGCCGATGCCCTTGGCGTAGGCGAGCGCGAGCGCGAGCGCGTTCCCGGTGGCGTCCTGCTGCACGGCGACGAGCCCTGGGACACCGGAGCCTTCGAGGTACTGGCGGCGGACGAGGTGGCCGGGGCCCTTGGGCGCGACGAGGACGACGTCGACGTCCGGCGGCGGCACGATCTGCTCGTAGTGGATCGAGAAGCCGTGGCCGAACAGGAGAATGTTGCCCGCGGCGATTCCGTCGCCGACGCCCCCTCCCCAGACCTCGCCGTGGAGCTCATCCGGGGTGAGCATCATGACCACGTCGCCGCGGCTGGCCGCATCGGCGGGACCTGAGACTTCGAGCCCGTGCTGCTGGGCCTTGGCGACGCTGGACGACGTCGACCGCAGGCCGACGACAACGTCGATCCCGGAGTCCTTGAGGTTCAGAGCGTGAGCGTGGCCCTGGGAGCCGTAGCCGATGATGGCCACGGTCTTGCCCTCGAGCAGCGAAAGGTCAGCGTCGTCGTCATAGAACATGGCGGGCAGGGTAGCGGGCGAGCGCTGGCCGCGGCTCTCGCATGCTCCCGCCTCGGGCGTCCGAGGCGGGTCATGGGCCGCCGAACTGGCTGCGCAGGGCGAGCACGTCGTTGACGTATTGCTGCGTCGAGGCATACATGCCGGACTGGCGCACCGAAGAGAGACCCTGGTAGTAGCCGGCGGCCGCCAGGGCCGGATCGCCGCCCGTGTTGGCCAGGAGCTGGTGGAGCAGGAGAACGCCGCCGAGGACGTTGTCGTGGGCGCTCGCGGGCGCGAGCTGCCCGCCCGCCAAGTTGCTTTGGATCCACGACCAGGTGCCGGGCTCGATCTGCATCACCCCGGTGGCGCCGGTGGGCGACACCTCGGCGTTGTTGAACCCGCTCTCCTGCCAGCCGATCGCGGCAGCGAGCGAGCCGGGGACGCCCTCCGAGGCCGCGATCGAGCCGACCTGGCTCGAGCTGACCCGTTCGGGAGTCGGGTACGGCGGCTGGCCGGTGCCTGCGACGCTGCCCGTGGTCCCAGGCGAACCGACGCTCGCGGTCACGCCCGTGGCGCTGAGGCCGTCGAGGCTGAGGACGGCGCCGATCAAAAGGTAACCGTTCGGGTTGAGACCGTTGACGGTGGCGAGGCTCGCGATCGTGGTGCCGGCCCGCTCGGCGATCGCCGTCAGGGTGTCGCCGGGCTGGACGACGTAGGCGCCTTCGTTGAGGGTCGCGGGCTGGGTGGCAGCGGCGGTTCCGGCGCTCCATACCGCGCCCGCGGTCTGCGGGGGGATGGTCAACGTCTGCCCAATGATCAGCTCCGCCGTCGTGGACAGGCCGTTGGCCGCGGCGAGCTCAGAAATGCTGAGTCCGTCGACGGCGGCCACCGAGGTCAGAGTCTCCCCGGGAGCGACGACGTGGATGGCGGCCGCTGCGGGAGCCGCTAGGACGAGAGCGGCGAGGGCAGCGAGCGGGCACAGCTTTGTAACTCCAATTCGGGGCATGGTCGCCCTCCTTTCCCCCTACCAACGGGCGCGCTCATTCGCAGCCCTATTGCCCGAGATGATCGCCGTCCCACCCCGCTCCGCGCCACCCATGAATGCCGGATTTCAGCATGCACGGAGCCGTTCACTTAATTTGCGATAAGCAGGAATTTTGCGGTTCTGCGCGACTGGTGTCCCGCGGAGCGCCCCCGTCAGGAGCTCGCCGAGGCGACCAGCGATCGGGCCGGCATGCGCAACGTCCCGTCGCTGTCGGCGGCGTATGGCGCGGCGAGATCGGCAATCTTGGTCCGGAGCGCTTCACGGTCGGTCTCGGACAGCCCACCGACAATGTCGCCGAACTGCCGCGACAGGTCGCGGGTCTCCTCGAGGTAGGCATCGACCGAGTCGTAGCGCGCCTCGAAGTCGACGTCATCGACCGCCACCTCGGTGAACCCGGCGTCGCCGAGGAGGTCTGCGAGCCGCCCCGGGGTGGCGAGCACGAACATTCCCGGCGCCGACGGGTCGGGAGCCTCGACGTGTCCCAGTTCGACGAGCGCGCGGGTGGGGATCGTCGCCCACGGGTTGCGTTCCGGCTCATCCCAGGCGGCGACGGCGAGCCGGCCCCCGGGGCGGAGCACGCGACGCGTCTCGGTCAGGGCGGCGCCAGGGTCGACGGCGAACATCAGGCCCCAGCGACAGAGCGCCGCGTCGACGCTCGCCGTCGGCAGGTCGATCCACTCGAGCTCTAGGCGCTTGAACTCGACGTTGGTGACGCCGAGCTCGGTCGCGCGGGCCTTGGCGGCGCCGAGCATCCCCTCGGTGGCGTCGCTGGACACCAGGGTCCCCTCGGGAAGAAGCCGCGGCGCGGCGAGCATCCCCGTGTCACCGACGCCGGCCGCGAGCTCGAGCAGGCGCTCCCCGGACCGGGGCGAAACGGCTTCGATCATCCACTCGGAGACGGGCATGCCGAACGCCCGCATACGGTTGCGGCGAGCCGCCCACCCCGGGGCCGAGCGCTCCCAGCGATCGAGCAACGCGTCCCGCAGCGCGTCCGGATCCTCGGCGTCCGTCATCGTCGGGCTTGCGCCAGTTCCTTGTGGATTTCGGCGAATGCCGTCTCGATCTGGGCGCTCAGCCGCCGGTGGAAAATGGCCAGCACCGCTTCGGAGGCGAGCGGTCGCAGGCGCTCGGTCGCCTCCTCGAGCTCGGCCCACCGCGCCTGCGACATCTCGGCCTCGAGGAAGGGCGCCCAAACCTCCTTGAGGAACAGGCGCACGAACCCACGGGCGACCTCGTCGCTGTGGCGGTCGAGCTCTTCGATCACCGCGATCGCGGCCTGGAGTGGAATGCCTCGCCGGACGACCTCCTCGGCGGCGGCGAGCAGGCCGGGCGCGGGCACCTCGTAGCGGTCGCCGCCCACCGGCACGAGCAGGCCGAGGCGGTGCGCTCGAGCGAGCACGTCCCGCGCCGCGGTCCGTTCGATCCGGAAGCGCTGGGCGAGCTCGCTCAAGGTGATGATCTGCGGCGCCTCCTCCAGGGGAGCCATAATCGTCCGCCGGAAGCGCGCCAAGCGCTCAGCCGTCTCCTCGGTGTCGTCGAGCAGGCGCTTGATGCCGTTGAGGTTGAACCCTTCTTCCCGCAGCTCACGGATGAGCCGGAGCTGCGCGACATGCTCGGGCCCGTAATAGCCCACCCGCATGCGGACCTCGGGCGGAGCCAGCAACCCTCGCGCCTGGTGCGAGCGGATGTTGCGCACCGACATGCCGGTCTCGAACGCGAGCTGCTCGACCGTGAGTGCGGAATCGGCTGGCGCCGAAGTCCCGAGGCTTGCGGTGGGCCCGGACGGCATCTAACCGGATGGTATCGCCGGTCGACGTGACGGCGAACCGTGTCACGCTGCCGCGTCAGCGGGCGCGCGACGAAACGTGAGCCCGTCGCGTCCCGCGCTGCGTCACCTGGCGTCGGGCGAGAGCGCGTCTGACTCGAACTGCTCGGCCAGCGCGCGGTAGGTCCCATGCAGACCCTCGCGCAGGTCAACCTCAGCGCGCCACCCGAGCGCCTGAGCGGCACGACCGGGATCGAGACAGCTTCGCTCGAGCTCGCCGGGGCGTAGGGGCGCGAGCTCTGGCTCGAGCGCGGTGCCCGCCGCCCCCTGCATGACCCGGTAGACCCCCGCGACGTCCGTCTCCGCTCCCGTCGAGACGTTGAACGTGCCGGCGGTCCCGACGCTCGCGAGCAGTGCCCGCGCGACGTCGTGCACGTGGACGTAGTCTCGCGTCGGCTTGCCGAACCCGAACAGGGTCGGCGCCTCCCCGCTCCACAGGCGATGACTGAAGATCGCCACCACGCCGGCCTCGCCGTGGGGGTTCTGCCGGGGCCCGTAGACGTTGCCGAGCCGGCACACGGTGTGGGGAAGGGCGTGAGCCTCCCGCCAGCTGACAAGGTAGGCCTCGGCGGCCCATTTCGACGCGCCGTAAGGCGACTTGGGAGCGGGAGGGAAGTCCTCGGAGGTGGGAATCGGCGCGGCGTCCCCGTACAGGGCGCCGCCGGTCGAGGTGAAGATCACCTGCGCCCCGTGACGGGTCGCCGCCTCGAGCACGTTCAAGGTGCCGAGCACGTTGACCAGGCAATCCTGCGTAGGGTCCGCCACCGACCGGATGACGCTGGCCTGCGCGGCGAGGTGAAAGATCACCGAAGGTCGTGCGGCGTCGATTGCCCGGTCCACGAGCGCGCGGTCGGTGACGTCGACGACCTCGAGGGATGCCTCATCGGGGACCCGGCGCGGATCCCCGGTCGAGAGGTCGTCGAGGACCACCGCGGCCCACCCACCGGCGATCAGGGCATCGAGGACGTGAGAGCCGATGAAGCCCGCGCCGCCGGTGACGATAGCTGTGGTCTTCGGCATCCGCGGGCGCCCACACTAGACGATCTGAGATGGAACCCCATGCGGCCGGGGCGCAGGTCAGATTCGACGCAGCGCATGAGCAGAGTCGTCACGGCTGCCACCGAGTCGTCACGGTGTCGCGGAGCCTGGTCGAGAAGCGTGACCGTGGGTTGCGTTTCTCGACC
>JALYZL010000173.1 GCA_030948875.1 Actinomycetota bacterium | reverse complement strand
CGCCTGCATGCTCCACGACATCGGAGTCGCAATCGACTATGACGGTCACCACCGCCATTCGCACTACATGATCCTGCACGCGGGGCTGCCGGGCTTCGATCCAAGGGAGCTCGAGCTAATCGCGCTGATCGCCCGCTGGCACCGCAAGGGCGGCCCAGACCCCTCCGCGCTCGGCGACCTCGAGCGCAAGGGCGATGGCAAGCGCCTACTGCTCCTGTGCGGAGTGATCCGCCTGGCCGAGCAGCTCGAGCGCAGCCGCGACGGCTCGGTCGGCGCGGTGGAGCTCGACGACCGCGAGCCATGCGTGATCCTGCGCCCCGTGCCCGACGGCGGCACGCGGTCGGACCTGAGCGTGGCCATCTGGTCCGCGCAGCGCAATTCGGACATCCTGGCCGACGCGATCGGCAAGCCGATCGAGGTCGTCGGCCCCGACCGCTGAGCGGCGCGAGGCGGGGCGGCCGCTGTCACGTTGAAGGCGATGCAGGCTCCGCCGGCGCGCGATCGGCTCCCGCCTCGCTTCTGCATCTGTGACAGGCTCCGAGAGAAACCGTGCTTGCCCGCCGCGAAAGCACGGAGCCGCTCGACTCGTAAGCGTGAGTTGCGCATTTGCGATCGGAGCGAGAGCCGGCGCCGACCCCGACCGCGCAACTACTCCGGACGAGTTCCAGAGCGTCTCGATAGCGGCTTCGACTGCCTATCACTGCTGGAGCCCGTCCGGGCGCAAGAGACCGTCGGCACGGTCGCGATACTGCTTTCTCGGATCAGTGCCGCGTCCGTTAACTACATGCGAGCAAGGGCGAGACCGTCCGTCGGCGGCGGCGAGCCTGCTCCGGCATGGAGTCACTCGCTAGCAGGGAATTCTGGCCGTCAGAACGGACGAAAGACCCCTCAAAATCAGATCACTCTTCTCGCTGCGAAGTAGGCTAGGCTGGCGCCAGGCCACTCGCCAAGCCGGTCGCGTTCAAAGGGGGGGAACGTCGTCGCAGCAGACGACCAAGCCATAGCTGGGAAGGAGCGCGCCACGGGGCGGATCGCGCTCGTGCTCGCGGGCGGGGGGGCGCGCGGCGCCTACGAGATGGGCGCGCTGTCGGTGCTGGCTCCGGTCCTGGAGGAGCGCGGCGACCGGGTGGAGATCATCGTCGGCACAAGCATCGGCGGGATCAACGCCGCGTATCTGGCTGCCAACGCCCACCGGTCGCTCAGCGAGGCGGCCGCGGGCGGCCTGGAGGTGTGGCGCGGGCTGCGCTATCGCAGCGCAATGCGCTCGCTGCTCTCTCCGTCTGCGCTCACCATGCTGGTCCGCTTCATCGGCACCTGCCTGAGCCTTCCCGTGAAAGCGGTGCCCAGCCTGCTCGACACCGGGCCGCTGAGAAAGACTCTCAACCGGATCATCGCTTTCGAGCGCATCGCGGACAACGTCGCCGACGAGGCGACGCCCCTGCACGCCGTGGGCGTTGTCGCCACGTCCTACGAGACCGGTCGCACGATCGTCTTCCATCAGGGTGGAGAGACGCCGCCGACCAACGAGGAGCGGGCAATCGACTACGTCGAAGCCAAGCTCACCAACGTCCACGTCCTCGCGTCGGGGGCGATTCCGGTCATCTTCCCCGCCGTCGAGGTCACCGAGCCTGCGTCGTGCCGCGGTTGGTACGGCGACGGCGGGTCACGGCTGAACGCTCCGCTGGACCCCGCGCTCGCGCTCGGTGCCGAGCGGGTCATCGTGATCGGTCTGAACTCCGCTGTCATCCCCAAGGACCTCCCGGTGACGACCAAGCCCGACCTCTTCGACGGTGCGTCGTCGCTGCTGTGCGTGCTCGCCGACCAGCTCACGACCGACGTCGCCATGCTGACCGCGATCAACGAGGCGGTCGAGCAGGACGTAGATACCGGCAAGAAGGGGCCCCGCCGCAAGATCCCCTACATCTTCGTCGCGCCGGCGAACCGCATGAAGATAGGTCGCATCGCCCTCGAGATCTACCAGCGCCACTACAAGAGCGGCTGGGCCATCCTGCGCTCTCCCAACCTGGCGATGCTCGGGCGGATCACCGACGCGGCGCGTAATCCGATGCACGGCGAGCTCTACGGCTACCTCTTCCTGGCGAGAGAATTCATCGACGAGCTGATCGAGCTCGGCCGCACCGACGCACAGCGCTGGCTGGACACCGAGCACGACCAGTGGCCGTGGCAAGTGGGGCGCTCCACCGACGTCCAGTCGCCATGAAGCGCGACCAGCGGGTCTCCTGAATTCGAAGCGGGTGTCAGGCTCTCGATGTGCGAGACGAGGCTGGCGTGCCAGTTTCGGGCGGTTCGCGAGGTATGGCGGCGCGCCGGCTTGCCCGCCGCAGATCTTGCGGTCTCAGCCCTTCGGCGAGAAGCGCTGGCAACCCGAGCGCGATGGCTGTGGCGATTTCGACCGCCTGAAGTCCGATCCCGTAAGCGAGTGCGCGCCCGGAGCCAACTCCGTATGCGGCGAGCACGGCGAGACAAGCGGCCTGAAAGACGCCGACGTTTCCGGGTGTGACAGGGACGGCTGCGGCGATGTTGGTCACAACCAGCACGGCCGCTGCTGCGCCCAGCCGCGACGACGTCGCGATCCCGAATGCGCGGAGCAGCGCGTCGCAAGCTAACAGCTGCACTGACCAGGCGACGACCTGAGCAGCGCCCGCGTGGAGGTCGCCACGCGGTCGACTGAACACGCGTAAGCCTCCTCGTAGCTGCTCGATCTGGGTACTCAGGAAGGCGGCTGCGCGACCCAGTATCGTCGTCTCGCGCGCGGCTCGGTCAAGCAGCCTCGGTCCGGCGAGTATCGTCGCGACGACGACGATCGGAAGGCCGGTGGCGAGCACGATCGCCCACGTCGCGTCGCGGAAGACCGTGACGCTGGCAACGAGCACCGACGCGAGTGCGACGAGCGCGGCCATGTTTAGCAGCGTCTGGGCGAGCACCGTGCCGGTTACGACCGGATGCAGTTTCGCGTGTCACCGGCGCGACGAGCGACCACGAACACGCGCGCGGGCTCGCCGAGCCGTCCCGGCAGAGTCGCGGAAACCATCACTCCGATCATCGTCGCGCGCGCTGAAACGAGGCGACTGATCCGCATGCTGATTGATGCGCCACGGAGGATCACATACCAGCATTCGGCTCGAGCGATCAACGACACCGACAACAGGGCAAACGTGAGCGCAACGAACCCTGGTCTGACGTTCGCAAGCGCGTGCAGACTGCGCGAGAGGTTCAAGCGCGTAAGGGCGAAGACCGCAAGACCGACACCGCCAGCGAGGATCACGGCCATGCCGACCGGTCTCACGGCCTAGACACGTGTCGCCGCCTCGGCGAGGGGAGCTGCGTGTTCACGCTGGATCCCGGCTCGGGCTGCCGTCGGAGAGGCTGGCGGTTGAAAGCGTGGTATCGGCGGCCGTTGGCTGTGCGGTCACGGACCTGGTTTGTCCGTGGTGCGGTGCCGACCCCGTGTCGGGCGGGCTGGCGGGATGGCTGCGGCTTTTCGCGATCCGCTGTTTCTTCTTTGTCCGGGTCGGCGCTGGCATCAGTCCGGCCCCGGTGACGACGAAGCAGAA
>JALYZL010000297.1 GCA_030948875.1 Actinomycetota bacterium | reverse complement strand
GGCCCGCCGCGCGCGCTGCGGGCCCGCCGATTAGGGCCCCCGTCGGCCAACGGATTGTAGTCCCCGTCCGGTGCGGCACCCCCGACCTGGGAAGCGGTTCAGCTACCCGAGCACGAGCTCGGCGGCGGTCCGCAGGTTCGCGGCATCGCCCGCGATGAGCAGGGTGGTTACGATCGAATCACGCCACGCCTCGAGGTCGTGGAGGATCTTCTCCTTGGGCCCGATCAGGGTCAACTTCTCGATCATCTCTGTGGGAACGGCGGCCGCCGCCTCGGCCTTGTGGCCCGCGAGGTAGAGCTCCTGGATCTTCGCCACCTCGGCCTCGTAGCCCATGCGGATCGCGACGTTGGCGTGGAAGTTCGTGCCCTTCGCGCCCATCCCGCCGAAGTACAGGGCGTACATCGGACGCATGGCGTTCGCGGTCGCCTCGATGGCGTCGGTGACGATGAAGGGCACGCCCGCGGTGACCTCGAAGTCCGCGGCGGTGCGCCGCGCGGCCGGGCGGGCGAGGCCCTCGCTCAGCGCCTGTCGATAGAAGTCGTCGTGGTGGGGGGAATAGAACAGCGCCAGCCAGCCGTCGCACAGCTCGCCGGCGAGGGCGATGTTCTTCGGCCCCTCAGCGGCGAGGAAGATCGGGATGTCCTCGCGCAGGGGGTGGATGGTCGACTTCAGGGGCTTGCCCAGCTCCGTCCCCGGCAGCGGGAGCGGATAGTGGGGGCCGTCGTTGACGAGCGGCCCTTGGCGTGCCCAGATCTGGCGCAGGATGCCGATGTACTCTCGCATGCGGGCGAGCGGCTTAGCGAACGGCTGCCCGTACCAGCCCTCGACGACCTGCGGTCCAGAGACGCCCAGGCCGAGGATCAGGCGGCCACCTGACAGATGGTCGAGGGTCATCGCCGCCATCGCCGTCGCGGCGGGCGTGCGCGCGGAGATTTGGACGATGCCGGTGCCGAGCCTCAGTCGCTGCGTTGAGGCCCCCCACCACGCGAGCGGCATGAGCGCGTCAGACCCATACGCCTCGGCGGTCCAGAGCGAGTCATACCCGAGCCTCTCGGCCTCCGCGATCAGCTCGGCCGCGCCTGCGGGCGGCCCGGCGGACCAGTAGCCGACATTGAGGCCGAGACGGAGTTGGCCGGACATCGCGGGCTACCCTACCGAGAGGGCAGGAGGCGCTCGATGAGGACGCGCAGACGCCCCTTGCGCCGCGGCTGCGTCCGCAGCCATTCCTCGCGGGTCGGCAGCCGTCCCGCCTTGCGCGCCGCCATGACGCACTTAGTATGGGCGTGGCGCCGCCGCGAGCTGTCGCCCTCCGGGCTCATGAGCATGTGCTCGGACAGGGCCGGCAGATGGCGATGGCACAGCGGGCAGCGATAGGTCGCGGGCTTGCGGTTCTGGGCCCTTCGGATCTCCCACCAGCGCTCTGGGGCTTGCTTGCCCATCCGTCCAAGCATGGCACTCGCCGCCGGCGAACCGGTATCGTCGCCAGCCGTGGAGCACAAGGACGAGCGGGTCGTGCTGGAAACCACGCACTACCGGATCAGCGGGCTGCTGCGGCTGCCGCGAGACGGCTATCGCAGCCGCTTGACCGACTTCCTCAACGCCGGCGAGCGGGATTTCATCGCGCTGACCGACGTCGACCTCATGCCGCTGGGCGGCGACGGGCTCGCGGAGCACCGAGAGTTCATCGCGGTCGCCCGCAGCCAGATCGTGCTCGCGGCACCCGTCGACCCCGAGGAGGACCTGCCCGGGGAGGTTCCGGGCTGAGCCGGCGACGGATGGCCGGACTCCGTGACCGCCGTGGCCGGAGAGGCCGTCGTGGCCGGAGAGGTATCCTTTGCCCTGTTATGGCGATCAAGCCGGCAGACGAACTGGCGGCCGCGAGCCGCGCCGAGAAGCTCCGCGCTTCGCCGCGGATGTTCGATTCCGATCTCCTCGACAAGCTCTCGCGCGTGCACCCAAGCGTGCCGCCGATCCTCTTCGTGCCGACGATCGCCTTCCTCCTCGTCGAAGGGTTCGTGGACGGCGTGGGCTGGGCGGCGCCAGCGTGGATCGTCGGCGGCTACATCTTCTGGACGCTGACCGAGTACTGGCTTCACCGTGTCGTCTTCCACTTCGAGCCCGAGCAGGGAATCGGCGCGAAGCTGCACTGGATCATCCACGGCGTCCACCACGACCACCCGAACGATCCCCTGCGCCTCGTCATGCCGCCGTCGGTCAGCCTCCCCCTGGCCGCGCTATTCCTGTGGGCCTTCTATGTAGTGCTCGGCAGCCCCGCGTTCCTGCCCTTCGCGGCCGGTTTCCTAGCGGGCTACCTCGCCTACGACATGCTGCATTACCACGTGCACCATCACACCCCGAGCAGTCGCCTGGGCAAGCGGCTGCGCGAGCTCCACATGCGCCACCACTTCCAGGACCACGAGCGCGGTTTCGGCGTCAGCGCCCCGTTCTGGGACCACGTCTTCGGGACCGCCCCCAAGGCGCGCCCGAACCGCAGCTAGGTCGACTGAGCGTCAGCGACTTCGACGGCCTGGCCAGCCCGGATCAACTGGCTTTGTAACGCCGTCGGCGACCGCCTCCGCGCCAATCGAAACCGAGGGAGCTTCAGCGAATTCGGCAGCGTCGGCGAACAACCGCACACCGGGCGCGGGCGCCCGGCCACGCGGCGCCTCGGCGAACCGATTCGAGGTCGTAGTACCGCGCGACGGTGCAGGCGATGAGCATGGGCACGGGCACGGCGGGGGACGATCATCCCCTTTGTGACCAGGTAGGCGACCAGGGTCCAACGGCCGATCTCGAAGAAGCGCCGCGAGGCGAAGCCATTCACGCGCGGCCTCACGCGCCCTGAACTCGGCCGCTGGAGGGCATGGCTGAGTTCAGGGCGAGCCGAGCCGCGGATTTGCAGGGGTGATTGGAGCGGAGCGGGAGGGATTCGAACCCCCGGGCCGCGTGAACGGCCGGCTGCTTTCAAGGCAGCTGCATTCAACCGGACTCTGCCACCGCTCCCGGTGGATGCTTGGAGCAAGCGAGTCGCAATCGTACGCGGTGGCCGGAGGCTCGGGCACAGCGTCTACACTGCCCCGCACCCCGGGAGAGGTGGCCGAGTGGCTGAAGGCACTCGCCTGCTAAGCGAGTAAGGGGTTCACACTCCTTCGCGGGTTCGAATCCCGCCCTCTCCG
>JALYZL010000287.1 GCA_030948875.1 Actinomycetota bacterium | reverse complement strand
GGCGGCGACGGCCTCGTCGGAGCCGTTGCCGATGCGCTTGCGCACACCGACGGCGTGCTCGGCGTTCTCCCCGGCGGACGAGGCAACGACTTTGCCCGCGTGCTCGGGATCCCCCTCGAGCCGGTGGCCGCCTGCGCGGTACTGCAAACGGGCGTCGAGCGAGCACTGGACCTCGGAGAGGTGGACGGCAGGAGGTTCGTGGTCATCGCGAGCTGCGGCTTTGACTCCGATTGCAACCGGATCGCCAACGAGACCCGCTACGTGCGCGGCAACCTCGTGTACGTGTACAGCGCGCTGCGCGGGCTCGCCGGGTGGCGTCCCGCGCGCTTCCGACTCGAGCTCGACGCAGAGGAGCCGGTGTCTCTCCTTGGCTACAGCGTCGTCATCGCCAACTCGAAGTCCTACGGCGGCGGCATGAAGATCGCCCCCGACGCCTCGCTCGACGACGGCCTCTTCGACGTGATCACGATCGCCGACATGCCCAAGCTCCGCTTCCTGCGCCTCCTCCCGACCGTGTTCAAGGGCCGGCATGTGCGTGCGCCCGAGGTGTCGGTGCGACGGGCGCGTGAGCTCCACCTCAGCGCCGATCGCCCGTTCACCCTCTATGCCGACGGGGACCCGATCGCCGAGCTTCCGGTCACTCTCCGCGTGCTGCCCCGCGCCGTGCATGTCATCGTCCCCATGGAGGCGCCCGGACGCCGACTCCGTGGCCGTCGTCAGCCGCCTCCACCATGACCGCCCTCGGCCCCAAGCTCGTCGCCGCTCGCGCGGTCGGCGCGCTCGCGCGCCGGGCGGGCCGCGGCGGCGGGACGAGCCTCCCGGGCAAGGTGCTGATCAGGCTCGAGCCCGAGGCGATCTCCGCGCTCGCGGCGCGGCTTCCCCGCGGGAGCGTGATCGTCTCGGCCACCAACGGCAAGACGACGACGACGGCGATGATCGCGTCGGTCCTCGCCCGCGCCGGGGTGACGATCGTCCACAACCGCGCCGGGGCGAACATGGCCGGAGGGGTCGCCTCGACCCTGCTCGCCGCCACTCGCGCGGGCGGGAGGATCGATGGCGAGCTCGGCCTCTTCGAAGTCGACGAGTTCTGGTTGGAGGCGTTGACCGAGCAGCTCGGCCCGCGCGCGATCCTCCTCGCCAACCTGTTCCGCGACCAGCTCGATCGCTACGGCGAGCTCGACACCATTGCCGACCGGTGGGCGCACGTCCTCTCCGGCTCAGCGCGCGAGGCCCGGCTCGTGCTCAACGCCGACGACCCCCTGATCGCCGATCTCGGCCGCGACCTCGCTGCCTCTTCGACGCAGTTGGGCGTCATCTACTTCGGCGTCGAGGATGACACGATGGCCGTGCCCGAGATGCAGCATGCGTCGGACTCCAAGCACTGCCGCCGCTGCGGCGCCGCCTACGTCTACGACTCGATCTACCTGGGGCACCTCGGTCGCTACCGCTGCCCGAGCTGCGGTCAGGTCCGCCCCTCCCCCACCGTCCGCGCCGAGGACATCCGGCTCCACGGCACCCGCAGCGCGACCTTCACCCTGCACACCCCCGCCGGCTCGGCGGAGATCGAGCTGCCCCTTCCCGGGCTCTATAACGTCTACAACGCGCTCGGCGCCGCCGCGCTGTGCCTCGCGCTCGAGATCCCCCTCGCCGACATCGTCGCCGGGCTCGAGGCGGTGACCGCGGCCTTCGGGCGCGCCGAGTCGATTCAGGTGGGGGGACAGGAGCTGTCGATCCTCCTCGTCAAGAACCCCGCCGGGGCCAACGAGATCCTCCGCACGCTCATCCTCGAGGACTCCGAGCTCGACGTGCTCGCGATCCTCAACGACCGCACCGCCGACGGTCGCGACATCTCCTGGGTCTGGGATGCCGACTTCGAGCTCCTTGCCGGCCGGGTGCGCCGGGTGACGTGCGCGGGGACGCGCGCGGCGGAGCTCGCGCTGCGGCTCAAGTACGCGGGCGTGCCCACCGAGAAGCTGAATGTAGTTCCGAGCCTGCCCGAGGCCCTCGACGCCGCGCTCGCCGACGCCCCTGGCGGGCACGTGTTCGCGCTGCCGACCTACACGGCGCTGCTCGAGCTGCGCGACGAGCTCGCGGTGCGCGGGAGCGCGCCGCCATTCTGGCTGGCCGGTGTGGGATGACGGCGACGGAGATCATCTGGCACGACATCGAATGCGGTGCCTACCGCGAGGATCTGCCGTTATGGCGGTCGCTGGCGCGCGAGCACGGGGGTCCCATCCTCGAGGTCGGGGCCGGGACCGGTCGCGTGTCGGTGGACCTGGCCCGGCTCGGCTACGAGGTCACCGCGCTCGAGCGCGACGGAGAGCTGCTCGCCGAGCTGGCCGCCCGCGCCGCAGCCACCGCGCTCGAGACCGTCCTCGCCGACGCCCGGTCCTTCACCCTCGAGCGCAGGTTCTCCCTCTGCCTGGTGCCCATGCAGGCGATCCAGCTCCTCGGCGGCGTCGAGGAGCGGGCGGCGTTCCTGCGCTGCGCGCGGGCCTGTCTGCTCCCTGGCGGGGTGCTCGCCACCGCGCTGGCCGAAGTAGTCGATGCGTACGAGGTACGCGAGGGCGGCCCCGCGCCGCTCCCCGACATCCGCGAGCTCGATGGCGTCGTCTACGCGAGCCGCCCCGTCGCCGTCCGCGAGCAGAACGACGTGTTCGTGATCGAGCGCATGCGGGAGATCGTCGCCGCGGACGGCGCCCACGCGGTGGAGGAGAACCGGATCGCCCTGCATCGCGTCGGCGCGGACGAGCTCGAGCGCGAGGGGGCCGCGGCGGGGTTCCGCACGCTAGCCCGCGCCCACATCCCCGCCACCCTCGAATACGTCGGCAGCGAGGTGGTGGTGCTCGGTGCCTGAGCGCTCCCCGGGCGGCCTGCGCGTCTGCGCGCTGTACCCCGACCTGATGAACATCTACGCCGACCGCGGCAACCTCCTGATGCTGGAGCGTCGCTGCGCCTGGCGCGAGATCGACTTCTCCCTGCAAGCGAGCAGCCTCGGCGACCCCCTCGACCCCAACGGCGCCGACCTGTTCTATATCGGCGGGGGGCAGGATCGCGATCAGCGTCTCGTCGCCTTCGATCTTCAGGACAAGCGCGACGCGCTCCACACCGCGGCCGCCCGCGGCGCCGTGATCCTCGCCGTGTGCGGCGGCTACCAGCTGCTCGGACACTCCTACGAGCTAGGGGCTGAGAAGCTGCCCGGGGTGGGCTTGCTCGACCTGAGCACGGTGCGCGCCGAGGGTCCGCGCCTGATCGGCAACATCGCCATCGAGGTCGAGGTCGAGCTCGAGCCCGGCTCGCGACGGGTCCTCGCGGGATTCGAGAACCACGGCGGCCGTACCCACCTCGGGGGCTCGGCACAGCCCCTGGGGCGCGTCCTGCGCGGTCACGGCAACAACGGGCGCGACCAGCTCGAGGGGGCGCGCGAGGCAAACGTGATCGGCACCTACATGCACGGCCCGCTGCTGCCCAAGAACGCGTGGTTCGCCGACTGGCTGATCACCACCGCGCTCGGGCGCTCCGAGCCGCTGCCCCCACTCGACGACGAGCTCGAGCTCGCCGCGCATGCCGAAGCGGCGCGCGCGGCCGGCATCTAGGGCCATCTGGAGACCAACCTCCTCAAATTCATCCTCCGCGATCCGGCGGCCGATAAGACCGCTACCAATCCGGTGGCACGGCGCGGGGCACGGGTGCCTGCGCCAACCGGTTACCCAGAACCATGGAGGGTTTTCTCATATGGCTCGTCGCCTACCAATGCAAGGATGCGCCCGCCACCTGGTGGCGCTATTGAGTGCAGGAATCTGCGTGCTCGCGTTCGCGGGCTCCGCTTCAGCCGCCAGTACGACACCTTTCGGGTGCCGGGCGAGCACGCTTCGGGTTACGTTGTTGAACTCCCTCGTCACGGAGCCAACGATCGCGAACCCCAACACCACGCCGTGCGCCACGGATACTGCCGGCGCCAGCACGGTCTCCGTCCTCACGACCGGTGCTGCGGCCGCCGTCGCCGGTCCCGTCGGTGCCTTCACCTACTCGGTGTTCTCGACCTCTGGCGCCACGGCGCCGGGCGCGACCGCGGTCGCGGCCGTCGACGGCGTGACCATCCCCACGCCGCATGGAAGCATCGTCATCGTCGGCCCGGTCCAGGCGACCGCCTCCTACGAGTGCGTCAACGGCACCCTCGTGGCCAAGGGCAGCTCGACGCTGAATCTCATCAGTGTCAACGGGCAGAACACGCCTGTGGCGGCTGGTCAGCCGCAGATGATCGACCTCGGTGGCGGCTCGTTCATCGCCGTAAACCAACAGATCAAGACCGCCAACTCGCTCACCGAGACGGTGCTCGAGGTCAAGCTGAACGGCATCGCGGACCTCGTGGTCGGCGAGGCCAAGGTCACCCAGTCCACCTCCACTCCCTGCGCGGGAACCTCGGGTGCTCCGCCCGTGCTCGAGATCTGCCCGCCCGGTTCGACGCTCGATATCGGCGCGCAGCTCTGCGAGATCGTCTTCAACGGTCAGACGATCATCGTCAGCCGGCCCTTCCAGGGGCCGTCGGGCGGCACCGTGTTCCCGACCTCGGTAGTGGCCAAGAAGTTCCCGGGCTTCCCGTGCACGACCGGCCCCGGTCCGAAGTTCGCGCTCGTCGCCACCAAACAAGGTGGCCGCGTCATCGGCACACCGAGGTCCGATCGCATCCTCGCCTTGGGCGCCTACGAACGTATAGCCGGACTGGGCGGGAATGACTGCATCAACGGCAACGGTGCTCGCCAGATGATCTTCGAGGGCAACGGCAAGGACCGCGTCTACGGCGGCCCCGGCTACACCCGGATCGCGGTGGGCAACGGCAACGACTACGTCAACGGCCGTAGCGGCAGCGACTTGATCACCGCCGGCAACGGCCAAGACACGATCATTGGCGGCAAGGGCAGCAGCCGCATCGAGGTCGGTCTCGGCAAGGACCACATATTCGGCGGTCCGGGGCGCAACAAGATCTTCGCGGCCGCCAACGGTGCCAAGGTCAGCTGCGGCTCGGGCCGCCACAACACCGCGTACCTGCGGACGGCCGCGTCGAAGTACGCCAGCAGGCACGGCTGCCAGAGGATCTACCTCCTCCACTAACACCACCCCCGCCACACATCCCGCCTGAGGCCGGATAACCCCCAACCCCCGCGGAGGCCGGGAGCGCGATGAGCGCCCCCGGCC
>JALYZL010000255.1 GCA_030948875.1 Actinomycetota bacterium | reverse complement strand
CGCCGAGCTCGCCGAGCCCGGCGCGGACGGCGGCGCCGAGGAGCACGAGCGTGCCCGGCGTCACCAGGGTCGCGGGCACGAGGGTGCCGCCGAGGGCGGCGACCCACGCGACGAGCACCTCCCAGGTGAGCGGGTAATTCTGGATCGGGAGGCCGTCGTTGACCGCAACGAGCGATCCGGGTCGGCCGTTGTGGACCCAGTCAACGGGCAGCGCCAGGTGATAGGTGAGCGCATCAAGGCCGATGCCCGGGTGGCGCAGCACCCACGCTCCGTAGGCGATGAGCACCGCGGCCACGGCGGCGCGAGCCGCGCGGCCGGCGATCGGCAACCCGGTCCACCAGTCCCTGAACTGCTCTGACGCCGAGGGCGGACTCGCACCGGGGACGACTCGCATCGTCGCCACCCATATCGCCACGGCGGCGACGGTGAGCGCGACCGGGCTCGCGCCCAGGTCCACGAGCGCAAGCCCCAGTGCCGAAAGCACGGCGCCGCCGGAGGCGAGGACGACGGTGGCGATGGCCCTCAGCAACCCTGACCCCACGGCCGCCGAGGCCAGCCGCCAGCCCGCCGCGCTCAAGGCAGCGATCGAGGAGAGGAGGAGCAGCTGGTGGATGACCAGGCTCATCCGCGCTCAGCCGGCGCCGGTCTGTCGATGCAGGTCGAGGTAGCTCTCGGCGCAGCGGTCGACCGACAGCTCCTCGGCCCGCGCGCGGCACAGCGCCGCCGTCTCCGGGAGTTCGCTGAGGTCGATCGCCTCGAGCAGGGTCCGGGCCAGCGCCGCCGGGTCGAGGCGGTCGAACAGCAGTCCGACCCTGGGACGGTCGATGGAACGAGCGCGCGTCCGTCGGGGAGAAGTTGCGCACACAGCCGGTACGCCGCGACGTGGCGTTGAAAGGTGGGATTAAAGCCGCCCTCGGGAGCGCTGACGCGCTCGCCCGTGATCACGGCCGCCGCGCCTCCAGGTACACGGTACCTCCGGCCCGAGCCCCGACTTCGGCGGCGGCGAGGGCGAGCGCCAGAGGCGCGGCAGCCACGCCGGCCGCCACCGCGGCGAGGCGCTGGGCCGGGCTCAACTGCCGGGATCGCGCATCGGGCCGGCGGATCGCGTCGTAAAGGTCGAGGTGGCCGGGGATGACGGCGACGATTCCCTGCAGCCAGCCGAACATCACCTGTCCCCCGCGCCAGTAGCTCACTCGTTCGATCCCGAGCCCGCGCCCGTGCACGAAGTCGATCAGCGTCGGCGCGGGCAGGTGGACGAGATGGCGGGGGACGTCGCGGCCGAACCAGCGCTCGCCCAGCAGCCGCGCCTGCCAGCTCGCGCGATTGGGGATCGCGACCACGAGCAGGCCGCCGGGACGGAGCAGCTCGCACGCCCGCGTGAGCGCTGCCGCGGGCTCGCGCAGGTGCTCGAGCGAATGCCAGAAGACGACAGCCGCCCACTCCCCCACTCGCTCGTCGAACGCCGTCACCTCGCGGGCGCGAACGTCGGGTCGTGACGTCACGCGCTCGAGCCCGACCGCCTCGCGGCCGCGGGCGTGCAGAGCGTCGAGGAGCGCGCCCTCCCCGCAACCGACATCGAGGGCCGGCCCCGGTGGCGCTCGCTCGTCGAGGCGGCGCGCCAGAGTCGCTCGCGACCCGCGCAGCACACGGTCGCCGCCGCCGGTGAAGCGGCCAGCCGCGGGCCGGTACCAACCGGAGTACGCCGCCTCGAGCTCCGCGTCATCGGGGGGCGGGTAGGTGGTGGCGGCACCGCACGCGTCGCACACCGCGAGCCGGCCCGCCTCCGGCCGGCCGAGCGACCCGCACCACGCGCAGGCAGGGGCCGGAGCCCGGGTCGCGCCGCGCGGTGGCGCTTCGGGGGCCGCTGTCATGGCCCGCATGGTAATCGCTGGCATCTGACCGGCCCCCCACCGCTCGCGCGCGCGTCATCCGCGCAACAAGGATGAAGACTACGCCCGCTCGGATGCCTCCGTGGGTAGGCTAGTGACAGTCTCCCGCCATCATTGGCCGGCTTCCAGCTTGCGCACCCGCTTGTCGAGCTCCATCACGATCCGCTCGAGGCTCGCGCCTCCAAGGGGCGTCGGAGCGCCGCTACCGCACTGGCAACCGGCCGTGGAGTCCGTTGCACATTCACACCCGCTCGCGACGGCCGCGTCGGTTGCAACGGTCGGACTACCGCACTGGCATGGCATCTAGATCACCTCGGTTGGTCGGTGGTTGCGCCGTAGTAGGCGGCGAGCAACCCGCTCATTGCATGAATCTCGCCCGCGATCGACGAGGCGCAGCTATCGAGCATGTCTCGACCGGAGTCGGTGAGCTCGTAGATACGCCGGCGCGGGCCGGCTCCGGGATTTTCGGTCCAGTTCGAGCGAAGCAGTTCGTCGCCCTCCATGCCGCGCAACAAGCGATACAGCCCGCTCGCATCGGGCGGGGCAACATTCCGCGGAAGCATCCCCTGCAGGCGCCCTAGCAACTCGTAGCCATGCGATGGTCCTCCGGTCAGTAGCAGCAGGACCACGGGGGCCGTGAGCTGCCAATACGTCGGCCGGAGGCGACCGTGGCGCAAGTCTCCTTCGCCCTGCCGGTGCCCGCGACCTGTAATCAGCATTACATGTATTTTACATCTACCGTCAAGGGCGCGTAGACCAGGAAGCCATCGCCCACGAACGCCGGTTAGTGGCGTAGCCGGTGTACGGCGACGCCGCCCACAGCGTGAGCGAGGCGAGCACGGTCACGGCGCCCCAGGCGATCGGCTCGCGTCGCGCCATAGAGGCGCGATCAGCGCGCCCGCGATCAGCACCACGCGGCCGGCCAGAGCACGCCAGTAGTCATCGACGCGACCGTGAAGAGTGGCGTGGAACTTGCTCAGCCGGCTGGCGTCGACGGCGCGAAACGCCGGCGGGATGGGATCCCCCCACGGGGTCGTCGACAGGGGCCAGAACGGCGATCCGTGGTCGATCAGGTCCGTAGGTACCACACGCCGCCCACGATCGCGGCCGCCGCCGGCGGCCAGCATTAGCGGAACCACGAGCCGCCCCGGGTAACCGACGGTGGCCGTCCCGGAACCGCTCGCGAGATGGCGAGGCAGATCGCCACTGCGGCCGCGGTGAGCGCAACCGGGCTCGCGCCCAGCCCGTCGAGCGCGAGCACGAGCGCCGAGAGCACAGCGCCGGCCGCGCGAGGGGAACGGTCGCGATCGCCCGGAGTAGCCCGAGGGGACCGCCGCCGACGCCAGCCTCCACCCCGCCGCGCTGAGGGCAGCGAACGAGCCGAGGAGCAGCAGCAGGTGGATGATCAGGCCCATCCGTGCTCAGCCGACGCCGGTCTGTCGATACAGCTTGAGGTAGCTCTCGACGCAGCGTTCGACCGACAGCTCTTCGGCCCGCGCACGGCACAGCTCGGCCGTGTCCGGGAGCTGACTGAGGTCGATCGCCTCGAGCAGGGTCTGGGCCAGCGCCGCGGGGTCGAGGCGGTCGAACAGCAGTCCGACCCCGGGACGGTCGATGACCTCGGGTATGGCGCCGTCCTCGTAGCCGACGGCGGGCGTCCCGCACGCCATCGCCTCGGCGAGGACGAGCCCGAACGCCTCGTGTTGCGAGGGCAGCGCCGACACCCACGCCTCGCCGTAGGCCCGCGCCAGCGTGGCCCGATCGTCGAGATCGACCCAGCGGACGCCGGGAGCGTCGACCCGCACGCCCGCACGCCGCACGGCGTCGAGATCGCGCGGGCGCGAGAGCACAAGCTCGGCGTCCGGGCGCTCGCGCCGCACG